>LJUE01000077.1 GCA_001303885.1 Planctomycetes bacterium SM23_32
CGCCCGCATCGGCGACCGGCTCATCGGCGCCATCTGCGGCCTCCGGCTCAGGCGCAGGGGGCGCGTCCTCGAAGTCGCTCACCGCGGCCTCCGGCGGACCGGGCGTCTCCGCTTCCGCTTCGGCCTCCGGCGGACCGGGCGTCTCCGCTTCGGCTTCGGCCTCCCGGGGCTCCGCACCGGCCAGGACAGGTATCTCCAGCCCCGCTTCGGGCGCGGGCGCCTGCCCGGGTGCAGGGCCGGGCTCGCGCTCGAACTGCGGCGCCTCCTCCATGGCCTCCTCGATGACCTGCTCGGGATGCTCGGCCTCCTCGAGCTCGTCGCTGCGGATGACGATGCGCGGGCCCTCCTCCTCGGAGATGGGGCCTTCGGTGCGCAGGCTGAGCCCGATCTTGCGGCCCTCGGGGTCCACGCGGATGATGCGCACGTCGAGCACGTCGCCCACTTCCACGATCTCCTCCGGAGAGGGGATCTTCTTCTCGCTCAGCTCGCTGACGTGCAGCAGGCCCTCCAGGCCGTCCTCCAGCTCCACGAAGGCGCCGAAGTTGGTCAGCTTGGTGACGATGCCGCGCACCAGGTCGCCGGCGCGATAGCGGGCCGGGATCTCGTCCTGCCAGGGGTCGGGCTCAAGCTGCTTGAGTCCGAGCGCCACGCGCCGCCTCTGCGGGTCCACCTCCAGCACTACCGTCTTGATGGTGTCGCCCTTCTGAACGACCTCGGAGGGGTGAGAGACCTTGCGCGTCCAGGACATGTCGCTGACGTGCAGCAACCCGTCTATGCCCTCCTCGATCTCGACGAAGGCGCCGTAGCTGGTCAGGTTCCGCACGCGGCCCACCACTTCGGTGCCCGGCGGGTAGGTCTGCTGGACCAGCTCCCAGGGGTTCTGCTCGGTCTGCTTCATGCCGAGGCTGATCTCTTCCTTCTCCTTGTTGATGCCCAGGACGACGACGTCCACGGCGTCGCCGATGGCGACGACCTCGCTGGGATGGTTGATGCGGCGCGTCCATGACATCTCGCTGATGTGGACGAGCCCCTCGACGCCTTCTTCGAGCTTGACGAAGGCGCCATAGCTCATCAGGTTGACGGCCTCGCCGCTGACCTCGGAGCCGACGGGGTACTTCTCCTCGATGTTCTCCCAGGGGCTCGGCGTCTTCTGCTTGAGCCCGAGGGCGACCTTCTCCTTCTCGACGTCCACGTTGAGGATCATCACCTCGATCAGGTCGTCAATGGCCAGCATCTCGCTGGGATGGCTGATGCGCCCCCAGCTCATGTCGGTGATGTGGAGCAGGCCGTCAATGCCTCCCAGGTCCACGAAGGCACCGAAGTCCACGATGTTCTTGACCTTGCCGGGGCGCGTCTGGCCCTTCTCGAGGCGCTCCAGCAGGCGGACCTTCATGATGTCCCGCTGGCCCTCGATCAGCTGGCGGCGGGAGACCACGATGTTGCGGCGGTCTTCGTCTATCTTCAGGATCTTGCAGGTGAGCTTGCGCCCGATGTAGTCGGCGATGTCGCCCGGACGGCGCGTGTCCACCTGGCTGGCGGGCAGGAAGACGGGCACGCCGATGTCCACCAGCAGGCCGCCCTTGATCTTGCGCATCACCGTGCCCGTGACCACGTCGCCCTCCTGGCTGCCGGTGACCACGCGTTCCCAGTTGCGGATGCGGTCGGCCTTGCGCTTGGAGAGCTGCACGAGCCCGGCGTCGTCCTCCACGGCCTCCAGCAGCACTTCCACGACCTCGCCCACCGCCACCGACTCGCCGCCCTCCCACTCGTGGCGGGGCACGGCGCCCTCGCTCTTGTAGCCCACGTCCACCATCACCTCGTCGTCGCTGACGCTGACGACGCGGCCCTCGAGGATCGTGTTGACGTGGAAGTCTTTGACGGACTCGTCCAGGTTCTTTTCCAGTTCCTCGCCGCTGAGCCCTTCCAGGGCCGCCTTTAGTTCCTTCTCCACTTCGTCCGGGTCAATGCCGAACTCGGCGAGGATGTCTCGTTGTGTCATCTCGTGCCTTCGGGGTTAGGGTATGTTGGGGGAAACCGTTGACCTCTCGTCGGGGCGCCTGAGGGCCCGCCGGCGGCAGCCGGGGCGGCCGCGCTCCGCCTCTCGCATCTTCCTGCCTCTCTCTATCGCACGGCAGCCCGCCGGCTGCCCCGGCGCCCCGGGCGTCCCAGGTAGTCCCTCAGCGACGCCCGCAGGGCGATGATCTCGTCACAGAGCCGTTCCGTCAGTTCCTCGGGGCTCATGCCCTCCGTGGCGATCGGCTCGCCAAAGGCGACGGCCGCCCGCCCGGGCCGCGGCAGCGTCCGGCTGCGCGGCCAGCACTCGTGGGCGCCCTCGACGCAGACCGGCAACAGCGGCACGCCGCAGCGGGCGGCAATGGCCGCCGCGCCCGGCTTGAACCGCCCCAGCGAACCGTTGCGCGACCGGGTGCCCTCCGGGAAGACGAGCACGGCCTCGCCTTCCCGCAGCAGGCGCATCACGGTCTTGACGGCCCCGCTGTCCACGGTGCCGCGGGTGACCGGATGGGCACCCAGGGCCCAGATGAGCCGCCCAAGGCCCGGCACGCCGAACAGGCTGCGTCGGGCCAGGTACCTGATCGGCCCGGACAGCGCCATCCCGATCAGGAGCGGGTCGAGGAAGCTCTGGTGGTTCGAGGCGATCAGCAGCCCGCCCCGGCGCTTGCGGATGTCGGGCACGTTGAAGTATCTCACCCGTGCCAACGCCGCCAAGGCGCCCCACAGCAGGGCCTTGCAGACCGCGTATAAGCCGTTCCCGATGGGTCCCCTGTTGGCCACGGCGCCGCCTGCAAGTGAGCCTACGTCCGGCCCGGCATCAGGCCGCGGCGCTCGATCTCGGCCACCATCGCCTCGACTACCTCATCCACGGCCATCTTCGTGCTGTCAATGAGAACCATGTCGTCCAGCCGGCGCAGCGCGCCGACCGGCCGTGAGCTGTCCCTGGCGTCCCGCCGGGCTACCTGCGCCATGACCTCATCGAGGGCGGCCTCGCAGCCGTCCGCTCGCAGGTCGCGCTGCCGGCGCCGCGCCCGCTCCTCGAGCGAGGCGTCCAGGAAGAACTTCACCTCCGCGTCGGGGAACACTTCCGTGCCCTGGTCGCGGCCTTCGGCCACCAGGTCGCATCGCCGGGCAAACTCCCGCTGCCGCGCCCTCAGGGCTTGCCGCACCTCCGGCCGGTCGGCCACGCGGTATATGTTCGCCGTGACCTCGGGGGAGCGGATCTCGTCGGTGACGTCCCGCCCCTCGCAGAAGACGCGCAGGCCCCGCCCGTCAGGGCGCAGCTCGATGCGCGTCCGGCGGGCGAGCCGGGCCAGCTGCTCCGGATCGTCCATGTCAACCCCGGACCGCAGCGCCTCATGGGTGACCGCCCGGTACATGGCGCCCGTGTCCAGGTAGCGCACGCCGAGGCGTCCGGCCAGCCGGCGCGCGACGGTGCTCTTGCCGGCGGCCGCAGGGCCGTCCAATGTGATCACCAAGGCACGGTCCTCTGCGCTGTCCCTGAGAAGTCGGCGGCGGAACCTTCGGAATCACCCCGACGCAGGCAGGCGCCCCGCGCGCCTCGCGCAGCGCATGACGGCCTTTTGGGCGGCCTGCCAATATATCAGATGCAGCGCGACCCCGCAACCGCATTCGGGGCGCCCCTGCCCCCGCAGCATGTGCCGAAGGCTCCCGGCGCTGGCAGATGCCTATGGCGCGTCCGGCTGGCCCTGTCGGCGGGCCCTGAGCCCGGCCACGGCGTGGAGCCGGCGGCGGATGTGCTCGACGGCCTCGCCCGGGTCGTCCGTCACGGTCAAGATGTCCACGTCCTGCGGGACGATGTAGTCCTCGGCCTGCATCCTGCCCCGTATCCAGTCCAGCAGGCCGCCCCAGTAGTCCGACCCGAACAGCACCACGCCGAAGTTCTCGTTGCGCTCGGTCTGCACCAGGGTGAGCGCCTCGAACATCTCGTCCATGGTCCCGAACCCGCCGGGGAACAGGATGAAGCCGATCGAGTATTTCAGGAACATCACCTTGCGCACGAAGAAGTAGTGGAAGCTGAGCAGCAGGTCAACGTAGTCGTTGGGCTTCTGCTCGTGGGGCAGCTCGATGTTGAGGCCGACCGAGAGGCCCCCGCCCTCTTTGGCGCCGCGGTTGGCAGCCTCCATGAGGCCGGGGCCGCCCCCGGTGATGACGACGATGTTGCTCTCGGCCAGCAGGCGGGCGGTGCGGCGGGCCGCCTCGTAATGCGGATTCTGCTCGGTGCGGCGGGCGCTGCCGAACATCGAGACCGCCGGCCCCAGCCTCGAGAGCTGCTCGAAGCCCTCCACGAACTCGCTCATGATGCGGAAGACGCGCCACGTGTCCGTGTGGGTGAACTCGCTGGCCTGCCGCGAGGCGTCCAGCAGGTCGAAGTCGTCCCGGATGCTGCGTTTCACCCAGGCGGGCACCTTGTGCCGTTCGGCCTGAGACCTCTTGTCGGCTCCGTCGCTCATGCTATGCTCCCTGCAAACGTCTGGTGGACAGCCGGCTACGAGCGATTCTAAGCGCCCGTCGGGGGCCGGTGCAACGGCGGCTCCGAGGCGAGCGCGCGGAGAGGCGGCCGTTTCATTTGACACGATGGGGTTTTGCGCTATAACCACATCCGGAGCGCTCGGCGCCGGCCGTGTGCCGGATGTTGACCGATCAGACGGGAGGTACCCATGAGCGACGAAGGATTGGAGACGTTCGAGGTGTCCGGCGGTCCGGAGCCGGAGCCGGAGAGGCCCGCAAGACCAGAGAGGAGGGTGGCACCCATGGCGGAGAAGAGGTATCTGTGCGTGACGATAGTTGACCACAACGCCATCATCGAGCAGACGGGCGAGGAGTCCTACGTCCATCTGCGCATCCCCGTCGCCCTCGCCGAGGCCGGGCTGAAGATGGTGCCCCCCGGCAAGCTCGGCACCATTGACGCCGGCCTGATCGTCGAGATGATCGAGGAGGGCGCCACCGGCGAGCTGATCAACCTGACCGAAGAGAAGAAGACCATCAGCATCCGCGTCGAGTGAGACCGCCGCGCCGGCGATGGCGTCAGCGGAATTCCACGGCCACGCTAAGGTGGGACGCCAGGAGCGGCGCGACCAGGTCGTTGAGCCGCTCCACCAAGTCTGCCCGCTCCGGCAGCAGGCCCTCCTCAGAGATGAACTCGCGCGCGCGCTCCTCCAGCCGCGCCGTGAGTTCCTGGCGCGTGTCCTGACGCGCCAGATACTGCTTCACCGCCAGCAAGCCGCTCTTCTTCTCGAAGAACGACAGCGAATCGGTGTCCACCGCTACCTGCAGCACTTCGGGCTCCGGCACGGTAACCAGCAGCCGGTCGCCCTCCCGGCGGACGTCCCCGGCCGTCAGCTTGTTCAGGTCCACGCCGCAGAGGAACTCGACCGTGCCGATCAGCACCCCCTCCTGCCACCCCATCAGCAGGCTGCCGTCCCGCGCGACGACGTCCACCCGGGTCACCACCCGGTCGGTGACCAGGAACATGACCTCCTCGCTGCGGAGGAACTCGAGCGTCGAGCGCTCGACCCGCTCCCATTGAACCATGCCCCGCGGCAGGAGCAGCAGGGCGGCTGCCGCAGCGCCGGCCAACACCAGCACCGCGACCGCAGCCACCAGCAGGCGGCCCGGAAGCCCCAGCAGCGAGGCGGCGCGGCGTCCGCTTCGGGGCTCTTCCGTCATGGACCGGGTGCCTCCGCAGGGGATGCCCACGCCGGGCGTCAGCAGGACACGAAGCGCAGGAGCACGAGGAGGAGCAACAGCAGCAGGGCTGCCAGGCCGACCTTCTGGACCATCTCACCGGCTCCGCTGACAGGCGGTCCCGGGCACGGACGGGCGCTGTGGGACCGCCGCGCCACTATACCGCGCCGCCGAGGCCGGTAGCAACGGGTCGGCGCGGGGCCGGGGCTCGCCCGCCCCTGGCGGGGCGGCAGCGGCAGACCAGCGCGCCGGCCGCGGCGAGCGCCTCGCGGAGGCTGTCGGCGTCCACGGCCCGCACGTCGGCGCCCGCCTGCAGGGCCATCGCCGCCGCCGTGCCCGCCGCCTGCCCCATGGCCATGCAGGGCGCCATCACACGCAGGGCGCCCATGGCGTGGTGGTCGGCCGAGATGCAGCGCCCCGCCACGAGCAGGTTCCGCGCGCCCCTGACGGTGAGGCTCCGGTAAGGGATGTCGGCCCAGTCCCCCTCGGGCGGGTACAGGTCCGCGGGCAGCTCCTCGGGGGCGTCCGCCAGGATGCGGCACGGCTGCGCGGCGCCGCAGTCGCGGCGGCAGACGTGCGCCGGCGGCTTCGTGTAGCCCAGGCAGCAGTGGATGTCTATCCAGTAGCTCATGCGCGCGATGCCGTCGGGCTGCTTGCGGCCGGCCCTCACGTCGTCGCCCGTCATCACGTAGTCGCCGAGTGCCTGGCGCGTCTCCCGCACCCCGACGTGAGTCGGCGTGCACTCCAGGCGCACGTTCTGAAACCCCGGCAGATGCTCGCGGTAGAAGCGGACGACGTCCCAGGTGTCCCGGCGGACCTTCAGCTCGGCCGCGGTGAGCTGATCCACGTCCGTGGCGTCGCCGGCGGCGCGGGTGACGTTCGGCGTCAGCTCGTCGTCGCACATGGTGGCGCCGTTGCCGCCGGGGCCGCCGTAGACGGCCAGCCCGCCGGAGGCGCGCGCCTCGTGGATGCGCTCACTGATGACGTCCATCTGCCCGCCCCAGCCCGGTGCGAGGCCGCGCAGCCGGAACATGGAGCCCATGGCCATGGTCCGCCCGTCGAAGGCGCGCCCCTTGGTCGTCTCCAGTCCCGAGCGGAACGCCAGGTCGGCGTCGCCCGTCGCGTCCACAAACACCGTGCCCCGCACGGCGAGCCGCCCCTGCTTGGTCTCCAGCAGGACGGCGTCGAGCGCGCCGTCGGCCACAGCGGTGCCGCAGACGAGGCTGTGGAGCAGCAGGCGCACGCCGGCCTCCTCGACGATGCGGTCGGAGACGTACTTGAACGCCTCCGGGTCGAAGCGGATGCCCCACTCGCCGATGGCCTGCTCCCACGGCACGGCGCCTCCGAGGGCGGCCATCCGCTCTGTCCACTCCCGGCAGAGCCCCTCGACGACGGGGTTGCCCTGGCCGGCCGTGTGGCCGAGGATGGGGCCGATGAGGCCGGCCGTTGCCATGCCGCCCATGAAGCCGTAGCGCTCGATCAGCAGCGTGCGCGCGCCGCCGCGTGCCGCCGCCACCGCCGCCGCCAGCCCGGCCGGTCCCGCGCCCGCCACCACCACGTCCGCCTCGGCGTGCACGGGCACGCCACGGGCCGATTCCCTGATCCTCTCCGCGCCCATCATCCCTCCTCGCCCGGGGCACTCAGGCCGGCGCGCCGCTTGATCTCGTCGAAGTCCAGTTCTTCCAGGTAGCCACCCAGGCGGCCCCGCCAGACACCGTGGAAACCGTAGCCGCCCTCCACCATCTCCTCGACTGCTTCCTCCGCCGTCCACCCTTGCACGGCCATCCTGTAGGCGGCGCTCATCACGCCGCTCCGGTCGGCGCCGTGCTCGCAGTGCACGAAGACCGGCGTGCGCTCGGGGTCGGTGACGATCCGCAGGAAGCGCACCACATCCTCGTCCTCCGGGTGCCAGGCCTTCATGGCGATGTGCTCGTAGCCCAGGCCCGTGCCCGCCATCTCGTCGCGGTCGGAGTGGAAGGAGCGCAGGTTCACCACCGTCCTGATGCCCATATCCTCCAGCTCGCGGAAGCCGCGTCCGGTGGGCTGCGCGCCCCGGTACAGGTCGTCGGAGACCTTGTGCAGGTTGGGCAGGCCGGGCCGCTCCAGGGGGACGGCCCAGCGGGGGTCGTGCGGCGCGGGCTGCGGCCGCCTCGGCGCCTCCTGCAAGGAGCACCGCGTGAGAGCGCTCAGGCACACGGCGGCCGTGATGACGAACGAGACCCAAAAGAACGGCCATCTGGCTTTCGCGCCCACGCGCCCCTCGGCTGCGAGTTGGCTGCCTGCCTCAGTCCTGCCAGCCGTCGTAGCAGACGGCCTCGTCGAGGCCCTTGCGCGAGCGCGGCGCCGGCCAGTCCGTCGGGTAGCCGAGCGGCATCAGCTCGACCACCTCCACCGAATCGGGGATGCCGAGGACGTCGCGCACCATGCGCCGGTCGAAGGCGCCGATCCAGCAGGTGCCAAGCCCCAGCGCCCGGGCGGCCAACGTGATGTGATCGGTGGCGATGGCCACGTCTATGAGGTGGCTCGGATGGCCGCAGGGCATGACGTGCTCGTGCTCGACGGCGCAGGCGACGATGACCACCGGCGCCTCGGCGACGAACTGCTGCCCGCGCGCCGCCTGGAGCACCTGCATGAGCTTCTCTTCCTCGACCTCCCGGTCCTCGTAGGACCGGATGCTGCGCCTCTGCCGAATGGCTTCGAACACGTCCATGAG
>LJUE01000078.1 GCA_001303885.1 Planctomycetes bacterium SM23_32
ACGGCCCGGTGTATCTGCCGGTAGATGTCCATCTTCTGCTTCGGCGTCGCCACGTAGTCGTCCGGCAGCAGCGCGTCCAGGCCGATGTCCACAGTAACGTTCGGCGGCTCCTTGTAGGGCTCGCCGGTGAGCCGTCTGGCGGCCCGCGCCAGCAGGCGGCAGTAGAGGTTGTAGCCGACGGCGGCGATGTGGCCCGACTGCGCCGGTCCCAGTATGTTGCCCGCGCCGCGTATCTCCAGGTCGCGCAAGGCGATGTCGAACCCGGCGCCGAGCTGCGAATAGCGCCGGATGGCGTCAAGCCGCGCCCGGACCTCCTCGGTGACCGCCCGCCCGGCCGGCGTGAAGAAGTAGGCGTAGGCCTTGTGGATGTAGCGCCCCACCCGGCCGCGCAACTGGTGCATCTCGGCCAGCCCCAGGAAGTCGGCGCGGTCCAGGATGATGGTGTTCGCGTTCGGGATGTCCAGGCCGCTCTCGACGATGGTCGTGCTGACCAACACGTCCACCTTGCCCTCCAGAAAGCGGTCCATCGTCTCGGCCAGGTCCCGCTCGGGCATCTGGCCGTGGGCCACGGCCACCTCGGCCTCCGGCACGATCCGGCGCACCTGGTCGGCGAAGGCGTCAATCGTGCGCACGCGGTTGTGGACGATGAACACCTGCCCCTCGCGGTTCAGCTCTCGCAGGACGGCATGGCGCAGCAGGTCGGCGTCGAAGTTGGAGACGCTGGTGCGGATGGCCTGCCGATCGCGCGGCGGCGTCTGGAGGGCGGATATCTCGCGCAGCCCCATCAGCGCCATGTGGAGGGTTCGCGGGATCGGCGTGGCCGTCAGCGTGAGCACGTCCACGGTGGCGCGCAGCTTCTTCAGCTTCTCCTTGTGCTCAACGCCGAAACGCTGCTCCTCGTCAATGATCACCAGGCCGATGTCCTTGAACCCCACGTCGTCCTGGAGCAGCCGGTGCGTGCCGATGACGACATCCACGCTGCCGTCGGCCATGCCTTCGAGCACGGCGCGGGCCTCGGAGCCGGTCAGGAAGCGGCTGAGCATCTCGAGGCGGACAGGATAGTCGGCCATGCGCTCGCTGAAGGTGCGGAAGTGCTGCTGGGCGAGCACGGTCGTGGGCACCAGCACGGCCACCTGGCGCCCGCCCGTCACGCACGTGAAGGCGGCCCGCATGGCGATCTCCGTCTTGCCATAGCCCACGTCGCCACAGATGAGCCGGTCCATCGGCCGCGCCGCGCGCATGTCGCGTCCGACCGCGTGCATGGCGCCGAGCTGGTCCTCGGTCTCCTCGTAGGGGAACTCGCTCTCGAACTGCCTCTGCCAGTCGGTCTCGGGAGGGGCGGCGATGCCCCTCTGAGTCTCGCGGAGGGCCTGCATCTCCAGCAGCTCGGCAGCCAGGTCCTCGACGGCCTGCCGCGCGCGCTGCTTGGCCTTCTGCCAGCTCGCCCCGCGTATCTTGCTCAGCTCCGGCGTGCGGCCGCCGACGCCGATGTAGCGGTGCACCATCTCGATGCGGTCGCAGGGCACGTGAACGTGCACGTCGTCCGCGAACTCGATCTCCAGGAACTCCCGCCGCCGCCCGTCCTGCTCGATGACGCAGTTGCCCAGGAACCGGCCGATGCCGTGGTTGACGTGCGCGACCAGGTCGCCCGCCGACAGCTCCTCGACCGACTCGACGGGCGCGCCCTCGTAGGCCTTCGGGATGAAGCGGCGCTGCCGATAGCGGCCGAACAGCCGGTGGTGCGGGATGAGGGCCACGCCCGCCGCGCCGCACAGGGCGCCGTGGTTCAGCCGCCCCACGCGCAGCTCCAGCCGGGCCATCCCCTCGAAGTCGCGGTCCTCCAGCAGGCCGCGGAACCGCTCCGCCTCAGCCGGGCCGATGCAGTAGACGACGGTCCTGTCGTAGCCGGCGCAGACGCGGGCCAGCTCCGTGAGCATCGAGTCCAGGTCCGGACCGAAATGGTCTCTCTGCTCGATGACGACCTCCACCGAGGGCGCGCGGGGGTCGAGCGATTCGGCCCCGAAGACCACCGTCGGCCGACCGGCCAGCATGCCGGCCAGCTCCTCGGGGGGCGTCAGCAGGCCGGGGCGCTCAGACTGGGCGAGCAGCTCCCCGGCCCGCTCCCACGCCCGCTCGGGCGTCACCAGCAGAACTAGCGCGTCCTGCGGCAGATAGGAGAGCAGGCTGGCCCGGGGCGCCTCCCTGCCCCTGCCCGCGTGCTCGGCCGCCGCCAGCAGGCAGCGGGCCACCCGCTCGACCGAGAGCTGGGTGCTCGGGTCGAAGGTGCGGATCGAGTCCACCTCGTCGCCGAAGAACTCCAACCGCACCGGCCGCAGCGTGCCGTGGGAGTAGACGTCCAGGATGCCTCCCCGCAGGCAGTACTGGCCGGGCAACTGCACCTGCGGCACGCCCAGGTAGCCGTTGTCCACCAGGTAGGTGACCAGTTCGCGCGGGTCGGCTTCGTCGCCCACCTCCACGGTGCGCGAGCCCGCCCGCAGCTCGTCCACCGAGCAGGTAGGCTGCATCAGGGCGTTGACGGTGGTGACGACCACCGAGGTGTCCGGCCCGGGCTCCAGGTAGGCGCCGTCTTCGGCGGCGGCCGGCCGGTCGGCCTCGGGGCCGAACGCCAGGTGGCGCAGCACGGTGAGGCGGGAGCGGAGGATAGGTTCGCTCGGCTCTTCGACGTCGCCCGGCAGCACCTCGAGGGCGGGGAAGTGGCAGGCCAGCCCCTCGGCGAACAGGTTGACGTCCTCAGCGAACTCCTCAGCCTCTTCGCCCCCCGCGCAGACGACGAGGGCCGGCGTACGTACGCTCTTCGCGAGCCAGGCAGTCAGGAGGGCGGCTCCGCTGCCGGCCGTGCCGACGACGTTGACCTTCCCTTTGGCGCGGAGAAGGTCCGGCAGGCGCCGCACCTGCGGCAACCCGCCGATCCGGTTCACTACATCCGGCATCCCTGCTCGTGCGGAAGGGAACTGCCCGCCGGCACAACGCGCACCCCTCCATTATAAACCGCCCGGGCTCCCCGCCAAATGCAACGGCCCGCCTCACTGCCCGGCCTCGTGCCGCTGGAGCAGTCGCACGACATCCTCATGGCCGCGAGCCTGGGCGGTCTGGAGCGGGGTGCGCCCGGCGTTGTCCAGGGCCTGCGCGTCGGCGCCGTGCTTCAGGAGCACCTCGGCGGCGTCGGCATGTCCCTCCTGGGCCGCCCAGTGCAGCGCGGTGCGCCCCTCGTCGTCGCTCGCCTCGATCTGCGCCCCGGCTTCGAGCAGCACGTCCAGCACGTGCGGCTGGCCGCACGCGATGGCCACCGAGAGCGCCGTCCGCCCCTCGTTGTCCTGCACCTCCAGGTCGGCCCCGGCCCCGATGAGCAGTTGGAGTACAAGAAGGTGGCCCGACCGCGTGGCGCAGACCAGGGGGCTGGCGCCCCAGTCGTTCAAGCTGTCGTCCAGGAACGGCCCTGTGGCGAGGAGCATCTCCACGGCCTCGGTACGGCCGTTCAGGGCAGCCCTGTGCAGGGGGGTCAGCCCGATCCCGTCGGTCCGTTCGGAGTCCGCGCCGGCCTGCAAAAGCGCCTCCATGGCTTCCGTATGCCCCCATCCAGCGGCCCAGTTCAGCGGCGTGCTGCCGTCGGACGCTTCGGCGTCGGGCTCCGCGCCCTTCTTCAGCAGGAGCTTCACGACCGGCGCCTTGCCCCAGCCGGCGGCCTGGTGCAAGGGCGTTGCGCCGTACTGGCCGTGGGCGGCCATGTCGGCGCCGCGCTCCAAGAGCAGTCGCGTCACCTCGACGTGACCCTCTCTGGCGGCAAGGATCAGGGGCGTGTCTTCTTTGGCGTCCGGCAGGTCTGTATGCGCCCCGTTGGTCAGAAGGTACGCCACAAGGGCGGTCATCCCGCGCTCGGCGGCGACGTGCAGCGGCGTGCGCCCCTGCTGGTCGGCAGCGTTAACGTCGGCGCCCTGCTCGAGCAGCAGCGGCAGCACGCGGCCGCTGTCATACAGGACGGCTGTCAGCAGTGGCGTGGAGCCGTCCTTCGCCCTCAGGTTCACGTCGGCCCCCTGGCGCAGCAGGTCGCGGACGACTTCGAGCCGGCCCTGGCGAACCGCCTCATGCAGGGGCGGCCACTCGCTCGAGAGCCACGCTGCCAGGGCCCTGTACTGGGGCTCCTGCATGAAGGGCCGGAAGTAGAACTCGAGCCATGTCCCGTCGGCCTTCTGCATCCGCGTCTTCTGAAGCAGCTCGCCGGCGAGCCGGCGATCGTTGTTGCGGTAGGCCAGTTGCAGCAACAGCGTCAGGTCGCGGTAGCCGCAGGGGTGCTCCTGGACGGTGCGCTCGAGCACGGGCCGCACTTCCCGCCAGACCTCAGGCCGCTGGAAGTAGCCCCAGATTACCTCCCAGTGGTCCGGCGCTCCCATCCTGTCCGCCAGGTGCAGTTCCTCCGCCACTCGCAAGTGCTCGCTAACCAGCAGCACGGGCACCCGCGCCCCGTAGAGGCCGGTGGCCACGCACTCCCGGGCGAACGCCCACCTGCTGTCCGCGTCCTCCGGCCGGACCTGCTGAAGGTACTTCTGCATGTTGCGGTAGGCGTCCAGGTCGGTCGGGCAGACCCTTACGGCCCGGTCGAACCACGTGCGTGCCACCCTTTGTGGCACCCCGAGCCCCCTGGCGACCTCGAGCAGTTCCACGTAGCCCCGCCAGCAGAGCGGCTCGGCCCTGACGGCGCGGGTCAACCGGGCCCCCGCGCCCCGCAGGCTCGCCGTAAGGCCCTCGGAGCGCTCCGTCGCCTCAGGGGTCCAGTCGTAGATGTCGTCGCAGGCGCGGACAAGCAGCTCGCCGGAGTGGAAATGCGCCAGAGCGCCGTCGCCGAAGAGGCGATAGAGTCGCTGCCCCACCGTGTCGGCGTCCTCCTCCCCGCCGGCCCGGGCCAGCAGCCGGCCAAGGTAGACGACGTGGCAGGCGCAGTAAGGGTCGTTCTCGATGCTCCCGGCGAGCAGGTCCGCCGCCACGTCCGTCTGCAGTCGGCCGTGCTGGGCCGCCCAGAACGCCAGGTGGCTTCGGCAACCTGCCAGGCCCTCGTGGTCCTCGTGCGAGACCACGCGCTCCCATCTCTCATAAGCGTACCCAGCGTCGGCGCGCCCGGCACTCCGCAGGTGCATGTACTCCGTCCAGGCGCTCCCGCAGCGATCGTCAAGGTAGGGCCAGTAGGCGACGTACTCGTTCTGCCCGTAGTAGAAGTCGGCGACGCGTCCGGCCACCTCGTCGAAGAGCGCGGCCGAGGAGAGCGGCGGCGTCGCGATGGCGCGTTCCTGCTCCTCCGACAGCTCAACGCCGAGGTACTCGACGGCGTCCCGGGCGATGAGGCAAGGCAGCTGGTGGATCCGGTCCCGCGGCCCTTCGTGCGTCTTCTCCCAGAGGCCGTTCTCGCCCTCCAGCCGGATGCGGGCCACGTAGGAGTCCTCGGTGACCCGGAGCGTGCCCGTGACGAAGTTGGGCGTATCGAGAGCCGCCGTTATGGCCTCGATCTTCGCTTCCGTGACGGACCTGCCGGGGCCGAGAAGCTGGTGGTGGGCCAGATACCACGGCACATCGCTGAAGTCCCACGTATCCAGAACGCGGTCGGGACAGAAGCTGGACTTCCATATGGCCAGCAGGGCGATCAGGCCCCGGCCCCAGCCGATCTGCCCGTCGGGACTGTCGGCCTCCGTCAGGGGGAATATCATCATCACGCGCCGAGGTCGGTCCGGACGCTGCGCGGCCGCCCGGAATGCGCGCTCGATCCAGTCCGGCCTGGCCGCAGGCTGGGGCGGGCCGGGGCCTCCTTCCACCCAGCGCTTCATCCGGCGGTACTCCGCCTGGCCGAGCCCAAACTCCCAGATTAGCGTCTCAGGGGCTTCCGCGACGTACTCCTCGATGCGAGGCAGCAGTGCCTCGACTTGCTCGCGTCCGCCGTTCTGATAGGCCAACCAAGCGTAGCGGCCCACCAGCCAGGGCACATGGGGAAACGCCTGGATGCTGCCCTGCAGAACGGGCTCCACCTCCTCCCACACATCGCCCTGCTGGAAATACCGCGCAGTGGGCTTGCCCTCTGCCCCCGCATCCTCGCCTACGTCGCCGAGCCAGTTGGCCGCCTCCTCGTGGGCCTTCAGGATCAGCAGCGGCATGCGGCTCTCATAGGGGTGCCCTGCCGCTAAACGCCGGCTCACCTCGAGCATCTTCTCAGCCGACCCGTACGCCCACGGGGCGAGGTACAACTGCATGCTCCTGTGGGCCTCGTAGTGGGCAGGGCATGCCGCCGATACCTGCCGCAGGCGTTCTTCGGCGTACTCGGCGGGCAGGCCCGCCATGCCGGCCAGTTCTACCAGCAGGGCGTTGGCTGGCCAGCAGCGGGGTTCCTCCTCGGCGGCACGCTCCAACTCCTCGCGAGCCCAGCCCACGAGCCTGCTACATTCGGCAAGGCGCTCGGGCGTCATACCTGCACCCGACAGGTCAGGGGCGTATTGCACCGCCCACTCCCCCAGCAACGCCCCTCGATGCAGCGACGCCAGAAAGCTGTCGGCGTAGACGACGTCGAGCCGGCGGAGCACGACCTCAGCAGCCCCTGATCCGTATGCCCGGCAGACGGCCCGGCCCAGAAGGTTCACAGCAGCGGGGTTGTAGGGATCGCTGAGGCACAGCGACTGGAGTCTCCCGATCA
This sequence comes from Planctomycetes bacterium SM23_32, assembly GCA_001303885.1. Classification (GTDB taxonomy): domain Bacteria; phylum Planctomycetota; class Brocadiia; order SM23-32; family SM23-32; genus SM23-32. Next base: position 6,689 of record LJUE01000078.1, read on the forward strand.
TCGGCCCCCAGGAGTGCTCCTCGTGGAGGGCTGCGTCGAACGCAGCGCGGGCCCGTTCGAAGTCGAAAGCAGCCCCGGCCTCCATCTGCCGAGTCGGGTCGGCCGTGCGGAAGCCGCCGAAGACATCCAGGTAGCCAGGAGCCCGCAGACACATGAAGGCGCACCATCTGCTGCGATGTCTTGCGGGCAGCCGTTTCCAGAACCTGCCCGGCGCGCCATCGAAGTAGTAGAACGCGGCGATGCGCTCGGCCGCCTCCTCGAACAGCTCGGTCGAGCCGAGCGGCGACTCGGCCATCGTCTGGCGCTGCTCCTCGGTCAGCGCCACGCCCATGTAGTCCACGGCGTCCCGCGCGATGAGGCAGGGCAGCCGGTGCAGCTCGTCCAGCGGGCCGCCATAGGCCTTCTGCTGCGTGCCGTGCTCGCCGTGGAAGGTCAGTTGCGCGGTGTAGGAGCCGCCCTCGACCTTGAGCGTGCCGGTCGCGTAGTTAGGCGTGTCAAGCGAGGCACGGACGGCCTCGATCTTCCTGTCGGTGACCGTCCGCCCGGCGCCGATGAGCTGCTGGTCAACGAAGTAGCCGGGCACGCCGTGGAAGTCCCAGGTGTCCAGCACGCGGTCGGGCGCGAAGCTGGAGAGCCACATGGCCTGGAGGGCGATCAGCCCGCACCCCCGGCCGATCTCGCCCGTCTCGCTGCCCTCCTCCACGAGCGGGAAGATAAGCACGACACGCCGCGGCCGTTCGGGCGGCTGCGCCAGGAGCTGCGCGGCCCGTTCGACCCATTCCCGTTCCGGCGCGGCCTCTTGCCCGGCGACGGCCGCCGCCATGACGACGAGCGCACAGACTCCGGCGCGGACGGCAAGTCGCATCTGATCCCCCCCGGCGGGCGGCGCCTCACACCTCCTGTTCGAGGACGCCCAGCGACCGCCAGTCAGCCGTGCCGAGCCCGGCCTCCTCGGCGTTCTCGACGAAGCCGATGTCCCCGGGCCCGAAACCGAACATGTGGCTCCCGTAGGCGTCCACAGCCACGGGGTCGCGGCTGGCCACGACGCGGCGGGCGCCCTCGCGCGAATTGTCCACGTCCTCCAGCGTGCCGCCGGTCGGCCCGTGGGTGCGCAGCACGCGGTAGCAGTCCATCACGGTCAGGTCAACGCGGATGACGCGGTGCAGGTCGGGCATCTTGCGGTGTATCTGCGGATGGAGCCGGCCGCGGTCGCCGGCCACCATGCCGAAGGCGTTCTTCAGGCCGATGCTGAGGCGGCTGGTGCCGTGGTCCTTCAGGATGGGCACGTTGATGAGCACGTCGCAGAGGTCGGCGTCAATAAACTCGCGGCAGAAGGGCCAGCTCTCCAGCTCGTAGCCGCCGGGGACGGGCAGCTCCACGGCGCGGGAGCGGTCCACGTAGGGCGCTTCCGCCCCCGCCGCGGCGGCGGCCTCGGCGATGCCGCTCGCCCCGTAGGAGCGGGACGGGTCCTTGGCGATAGTGTTGTCCATCACCCGCACGCTGCCGGCGCCGGCCTCCCGGCACATCTCCACCAGCGCGGCCACCACCCACGGGTTCGTGTTGGCAGCCATCTCGGGCCCCCAGACCCAGGCGATGTTCGGCTTGATGACCACGCTGTCGCCTGGCTGCACCAGCTTGTCCATCCCGCCGAGCGCCCCGACGGCGCGGCGCGTCATGCGCATGACGACGGCCCGCTCGTCGGCGCTGCGGGCGGCGTCGCCGTGGACGACGGCGATGGAGCACCTTCGAGCCCGGCGCCACGGGCTTGTCAATCGTCAGCACGGACACGACCTCGCCCTCCTGGGCGGCCAGCAGCATGCCGTTGCTCTCGACGCCGCGCAGCCGCGCCGGCTCCAAGTTCGTCACGACGACGATGGACATGTCCTGAAGCTCGTCGTTCTCGTAGTAGTCCTTCAGGCCGGCCACGAGCGTTCGGGGCTCGTCCTCCCCCACGTCCACGCGGATCACCATCAGCTTGTCGGCGCCGGGATGGTCCTCGACCGAAAGCACCTTGCCGACCTTCATCTCCACCTGCTGGAACTCCTGAAAGCTGATCACGTCTCCCTCCCTGGAGCCTGTCATCAAAGCTTTAGGACACGGCCTCGGCGGCCACGCGGCGCACCAGGTCCGTCGGCACGCCTTCCTCTTCCACCCACTGGCCGACGTCGCTGAGCAGGACGAAGCGGTTCCGGCCGGTGGTGAACTTCTTGTCGTGCGCCATGAAGTCCAGGACCTCGTCCACGTCCAGGCCGGCGGCCCTGGTGGGCAGGCCGGCGCGGACGATCAGCTCCTTCAGGCGGTCGCCGACTTCCGGGTCGCAGAGCCCGCACTCGACCGACAGGGCCGCCGCGGCCGCCATGCCGACCGCGACGGCCTCGCCGTGGGTGAGACGGCCGTCCGCCGCCTTCTCGATGGCATGGCCGAGGGTGTGGCCGAAGTTCAGGCAGATGCGCACGCCGGCGCGGTCGCGCTCGTCCTCGCGCACCACGTCGGCCTTCAGTTGCACGCACGTGGGCACCACCCGCATCAGCGCGCCGGGGTCCAGGCCGACCACGTCCTCAATGGCGCCCTCGAGGAACTGGAACAGGTCGGCATCCAATATGGCGCCGTACTTGATGACCTCGGCGACACCCGAACGCACCTCGCGCGCCCCGAGCGTGCGCAGCGTGCCCAGGTCCATGAACACCAGCCGCGGCTGATAGAACGCGCCGACCAGGTTCTTGCCCTCCGGCAGGTTAACGGCCGTCTTGCCGCCGACGCTGCTGTCCACGGCGGCCAGCAGCGTGGTGGGGGCCTGCACGTAGGGCACGCCCC
>LJUE01000079.1 GCA_001303885.1 Planctomycetes bacterium SM23_32
GCCCCACGGGTCGCGCAGCTCCAGCCCGAAGCCCGGACCGCCATCGCCGCGGGCCTTCAGGGCCACCTCCAGCGTCGTGCCGGCCATCGCCTCGAACTGGAAGGTGTCCGCGTCGCCCGCCACCAGCGCGCCGGCATACGTCGTTCCGAGCAGCACCCGCCGCACCAGCCCCGCCTCGCCGACGCTCAAGACCTCAGCCACCGCCGCCGCCGGGGCGAAGTTGCCGTGCTCGTCCGTCGCGCTCACCACGATACGGTTCAGTGCGTTCGCGTCCTCCGCCGTCCAGCCCTGGCTCAAGGGCACCGTCGCCTCCCAGGTGGCGTAGTTGGGCGCCGTCGGCGTCGCCAGCACGCCGTTGACCCATATGGTCTCGACGGCACTCTGGTCCTCGGCCACGCCCTGCACCGTGACGAAACGCTCGCCCGTCAGCCCCCCGCCGGCGAGACGATGTGTACCATAGGCGCCGCCGCATCGCCGGCGCCGTCGTCAGGCTCACTATCGGCTTCGATGCCGCCCGCAGCCGCCGCTGAGCCAGCCGTGCCCGTGGGGGCCGCTTCGCTTGCCGTCTCCGGCCCTTGCTCCAGCGCCTCAGCCTCGCCCGAGGGCTCCGTCGCCGCTGCTCGACAGCGCAACGTGGCCGTGTCCGTGTCGTTGCAGGTCTGCATGTCAGCCACGAAGTTCAGCGTGCTGTCCGGCGTGTCCGTGAAGCGGATGTGGGCGATGCTCTCCCACGCGTGGTCAGTCTCGCTGTCTTGTGACTTCTCCTCCACGACGAGGATCTGCCAGCCCGACGGGTCGCCGATGCCGGCCTCCAGGGATACGCTCAGGCGGCCCGAGCCGCCCGTGCCCGGACCGACCGCCACGTAGCCGATCGTCTCCGTCGTCTGTCCGCCTTCGGCTTCTTCTTCCTGCAGGCACACGGAGAATCCGGCCGTCGTGATCCCCCTCAGGCGTTCGGTCACGGCATCGGAACCGTTCGCCGTCTGCTGAGTGGCCACCACCACCGGCGCCGCCGTGAAGCTTGCAGCGCCAGGGAAGCTCACCGGCGTCGGCGAGGAGGGGTTCGTGTTGTTCGTGCCCATCGAGTCGGCCACGAGGATGCGGCCGCTGCCAATGTCCCAGACACCGCGCTCCACCACCATGTAAGCGATGTCCTCGTACGTGTGCCCGCCATCGTCGTAGTTCCATTCCTGGAAGCGGATCTCGAAGGAGCGCCCCGTCACGTTGCGCACCCGCACGATGCCCGGGTCCTTGCCCTTATAGGTTGCCGGCCCAGCAATGACGATCGGGTCGGTGTAGGTGTTCGCCAGGTCCACCGTCACCCACTCCTCGTCGGCACTCACCACCCCGCGCTCCATCGAGTCGTCAGCCCCCGCGGAGGTGATGGCGAACACGGCGTCGCTCTCGTCCGAGCAGGAGGGGTCCGACGTTGAGGTCACTTTCACCTTGTAGTCCGCACCGACTGCCTGGCCGGGGTCGATTGGCCACGAATGGGCGCCGTCATTCGCCGTCGAGGCCGTGATCGTGCTGTCGAAAGCCCCGCCTTTGTAGAGCTCGAGCTTGACGTTGGCGCCGGCGCCGCCGCCGGAGCTCCAGGCGACCCCGTGCGTCGTCCCCCGCTGCCACGACTCGCCGCCATTGGGGGAAGTGACAATCAGGTCCGGCACCTCCAGGCATTCCCAGCGCAAGTCGTAGCTGTTGCCTGCGTTGTCGCCGTAGACGCGGATGTAGTAGGTGCCTACGCCGGGCACCACGTAGTCAATGTGCTCGTCGTCGGTGGTGCTGGTGGCGCTGGTGAGCAGGGCGCCGGACGAGTCATGCAGGGCGATGTCTATGTTGCCGGCGGCGTGGCTGAAGGTGCAGTCCACCAGCACGCGCTCGCTGCCGGCCGGCGAGACGTAGATCTCATACCAATCGTCGTCGTACTGGAGGGCCGTCCCGTCCAGTTCGGAGAGCCACGCGCCCCCCTGCCCGCTCAGGTCGTAGGCCTCGGCGTAGGTGTCGTTGGGCTCGTAGTTGTCCTCAGTGACTTCCTTCGTGCACGTGACGGTGATCTGCTGCGGGAGGCGGTAGTAGGTGGGCGTGACCGTGATGTGGTCCGTGTGAGTGCCATAAACCAGGCTTGAGCGGTCTATGGTCACCGTGATGGTGTCCGTCTCCGTGGTGGTGGAGCCGGAGGACGGGCTGATGCTCGTGATCCAGTCGGCGTCCGTGGTAATCTCCCAGGTGGGCTGCACGATCACGCCGTCCCCATACCAGCCCTCCCGCCGGATGGTGAACGTGTCGTCGGTGGCCGAGGTGCCGAAGTCCATGCTCTGTGTGCTGAGGGTCAGCCAGTCGGGGTTCATGCCATGGGTCTTGAAGACCTGCTCGAGCCCCGTCGCGTGCTGCGGGTAGCGGGCGATGAAGCGCTGGAAGAACTCCTCGACGGTCTGCGGGTTGTCGTGGTGCATGACCGCCCATATCTCGTCGTCGCCGAGGGCCAGCGAGTCGCCCGGCTCGTTGACGCTGTCATAGACGTCGAACAGCATGCCAACCACCGACCACTCGTCGCGCTCCTCCCAGTCGGTGTTCGCGTTGGACTCGATGTCGAAGGTGAAGGGGTCGCCGGACCAGCCGTAGGCTGTGTCGGAAGGGTTTATGTGGTTGTAGAGCATGACGGCGAAGTAGCTGGCCCAGCCTTCGACGAGGGCGTCGTGGCTGCAGTCGTTGGCGACGCCGCCGTGGTTGACGCAGGTGCAGCCGGTCGGCCGGCCCCAGCTCATTCCGTAGACGGCGTACTGGAGGGCGTGGCCGTACTCGTGCAGCATGGTGTCGTCAATGTCGGCCGAAGCGCTGGGGGCGCCGTTATCCAGCACGGCCTCCCCGTGCGAGAACTACAGCTCCGTGCCGGCGCAAGAGGCGCCCCATATCGAGTCCACGAAGACCGTCACCAGGGAGCGGTCGTAGCCGTAGTTGCGGCTGGCGTAGTTCCAGGCCCGCATGCACTCGCGGAAGACCACCCCCGCCTCGAACGTGTTTACGCCCGAGCTGGTGTTCAGGTTGATGGTCCTGTCGAAGCTGCCGCCGCCCGTGGTGTCGAAGCTGGGGGTGTTGCTCTGGACTGTGGTGCCGCCCGAGTCCTCGTCCAGCACGTCCAGGCGCGAGCCGACGACGCGGGCTCGGCAGAACGACGTGGCGTTCGTCGCGCTGTTGTTCTCGTAGACCACGCCGTCGGCGTCGGTGATCTTGCTCCAGTCGAGCGCCCCGCCGGCGTAGTACTGGCCCGTGGCGTACTGGAGGCCGAGGCCGTCGGCGTCCCGGACCGTGAGCGTCACAACGCACGCGCCCTCCTCGGCGAAGTGGCTGTTCTTGACCAGCGAGTCCCAGGGGTCGCCTTCGCCGATGGTCTCCCATATCTTCCAGGCCACGTCGTAGCTGCCCGAGGCCGCATCGGTCGGCACGTAGAAGTAACGGGTGTGCATGGTGATGCCGGGCGGTTTCGTGACGTAAGTGTCGTGGGCGGTATCGCTCGTCCACTCGGTCGTGCCGTTCCTGCGTATGCCCGCCCACAGGCCGACGCTGAGCATCGAGCTTCCGGGGTTGTTGATGAGGTAGTAGACGGTCAGCCGGTCACCCGGCGCGACCGTGGTGGGCACGACGAAGCAGTTGGAGGGCAGCAGGGGTGGTTCGCCCGCCTGATCGCGCACGTTCTTGCGCGAGAGCACGACCTCTCCCGTCATGGCGTCAATGAGGACCTCGCGAAAGACGGGCGCCAGGAAGTTCATGCGCCAGACCAGACGGGAGGGCGCCTGCACGTGGAGCTGCGGCGGTGCGTCCGGCTCGGCGCCCGGCGCTTCCAGCGCCGCCCGGGCCGCCGCCAAAGCTGCGTCATCGTCCAGGGCGGGCTCGGCCGGGGGATCCTCCAAGACCGCAAGGCGCGAGACGACCTGCCAGACATCTCCGAACTGCGTCATTGAGACCCGCGCCTGCGACTCGAAGACCGGGATGCCGCGATACCGCTGGCCAAACACTACGGTGAAGTCGGTCCCCCGCTCCTCATACTCCTCGGGATACGTGTTGGCGATGGTCTCCTGGGCCACCAGGCTTTCGGGCGGAAGGAACTGCGGCGCCTGCGGACCTACGAACAGGTCCAGGTTCCCGCGCAGGAAAGCCCCGGCCCTCTGGCGCGCCTGCTCGGCGGCGATGGGCTTCTGGCCGGGCCGCTCGGGGCGAGCGGCGGGGTAGGGCCGGCTCAGTTCGCGCACAATTGCGCCCTTGCCCTCCGCGCGCTCCTGCTTCACCACCCGGGCCCACTGGATGCCCGTCCGCTCGCGGATAGCCTGCGCTGAAAGGGCGATCCCGGGTGGCTTGACTTCCGCCGGCCCCGTCGCCGGCTCATCCTGCTGGGCCGCCGCCACGCCGGCGCTCAGGAGCGCGAAAGCCAGCAGCAACGCACAGAAGCGCAACACGGGAGTGCGCGGAACGTCATGGAGAGGCGCGCTACGCCAGCACGTTCCGGACAGGTGCTTGCGCCAGGTGCCCACGGCGGCTTCCCTCGATTCCGATACCGCGGCACGCGCTCGCCGATCCATACACCCACCGCGCGTTACAGCCGTCTCGCAATAGCTGCAACCTGCGGCTCACCTCTTGCCGACAAGCTGCATTACAGCCCCTTTCGAGCCGGGATCAAGCCTGGAATTGGGCGCAGCCCGGGACGGCCCGCAGGAGGGGTCGGGCAGGCCGGCTTCGTCACGCTCGAGAGGGCGCGAGGCGAGACGGCCACGGGCGGGCCTGGCCGTTGCGGCGACGGGTGCGGCGGGCCGCCTACCCATCAGGCGCGACCGGGCCACGCGCTGCCAGATACCCCCAGACGAAGACGTTCGGCGCCCAGGTGTCTACGGTGAACTCGTCCATCGAGACGAACAGGAAGATGTCGAAGTAGGCCTCGGTCAGCGGCCAGTCGTAGGGGTTCGGCCAACACGCCTCAGGCTTCGTGAGGTGGTTGGTGACAGGCCAGTCCCAGAAGCCGCCCTTCCAGTTCCAGTAGTCGACGTTTCCGAAGACCGTGAGGCCCGCGGGCGCGGCCTGGCCGGTCGAGCGGGAGTCGAGGTGAAGCGGGTGCTTGACGGGATTTGCGCCGAGGCCCGACGTGTAGACGATGTCGTTGGGGTTACAGCCCGACTGGAACTGGCAGGAACGGACGAGGGCCGCCAGGTACTCAGGCTTCCCCGTCAGGAAGTGCGCGCGGGCGATCTCCGTCCCACCCGAGGTGCTGAAGAAACCGCCGAACATCGGACGGTGCCTGTCGCTCTGGCTCAGGCCGAACGTGTTGCCGTCGCCGTACTGGACGGCGCGGTCGGCCTGCTTGATCACGGCCGTGCGGGCGTGTCTCTTGATCTCTGGATCGGCCTTCGCCTCGTCCAGGCACGCGTAGAGGAAGGCTGCGTCGAGCTGGATGTGCTTCGCCCACCAGTTGGTTTCGGGGCTCTCTTCCTTGAGGGCGGAGTCCTCCAGGAAGATGTCGTGGTACTTCCTGTCCGCCGTATAGTCGTAGAGAGCGAGGGCCGCGAGGTTGCGCGCATCGGTGGCGAACCACAGGTTCTCCTTGTACTCATCCAGCCTGCCTTCCGCCTTCCTCGCGGCGTAGTCACGCTCGGCCCACTCGAAGGCGCGCGCGGCACTCTCCAGGTACCCGGCCGCGAGGTCCGGCTTGTACGGCTTCAGGAGCTTGGCGGCACGTGCCGCGACCGCGGCGTAGAACCAGGAGTCGCGGATATTCGGCGCGCTGACGTAGGCGTGCTGGGTGCTGAGCCAGCTGATCTCGCCCGGGCTCGGGTCGCCGTCCGTTTCGATGCCGTAGGGGATCCCGCCGTCGGGAAGCTGGAGCCGCCGGAAGCAGTCGATCTCGAAGAGCGCTTCGGTGAGCAGGTCCGGCACGCCCTGCATAGATGGGATGTTGAGGTCCAGCGACGCCATGTAGTCCGGGAAGAGCTCGAGGATCTCCAGCTGCGCCAGCGTCACTTTCATGTGCGAAACGCGCCGGGGGTTCCAGTCGCCCGCGTCGTGGTAGCCGCCCCAGGCGTCCGGCACGGGCTCGCCGGTGTCGCCGGCGGCGATGCCGGCCGCGTTGTCGCCCGTCGCGAGCGCGTCGAGAGTGGAGCGCGTGATCTGCGCCCCGTCGGCGGGATGGAAGTCGCGCCGCTTCCTGAAGTCCGAGTACGGCGGTCCGATTTCTGTACCACTGCGGTTGTTGTAGAGCCCTTTCATCTGGACCAGGAATGCCTTCTCCCACGCCCTCTCGTCGATCGGGAAGGGATAACTGCAGCCGATGCCGTCCACGTAGATTCGATAGGTGCCCGGGGTCTGGAACGCGCTGAAGTCCAACCGGTAGACGGCGGTCATGCTGTGGTTCTTCGGCGGGCCGGTCCAAAGCTGCTCTGTGCCTTCCACCGCCATGATGCACTCGACCGGCCCGGAGAAGACGGGCGTCCCCGTGGCGTCATCCAGGATCGAGAACGTAAGCCCCTCGGGGAGCTGGCACCCGCCGCCCGTGCCGAGCCAGACCGAGAGGAAGCCGCGCTTGACCGGATCGTCGGGGCGGTAACCGATCTGGTTCACGTGCACCGTGTCGCTGCGGGCGTTCGGAAGATCCGCCGTGAAGGTCAGGTCGCCATTCTGAACATTCAACTCGGCGATGGAGATCGAGTAGGTCTTCCCGGGGGCGAACGGCTTCGCCATCTTCAGATAGAGCGTGTGCCGCATGGGGAAGTCCGCGGCCCAGGGAAGGAGCCAGTTGACGGGCTTGCTCTTGCGGTAGACGGCGAGCGGCTTCACGCCCTGCCCGAAGTCGGCATCGTCCTCGGACCCAAGGGTGTAGAGCTCCGGCTTCTCGGCGATGAAGTCCAGGAGCGGGTCGCCCTCCATCCTCTCGAAGGTCGCGAACCAGTCCAGGTCCTTCCCCTGAAGCCAGCCGAGATGCCGGCCGTTGCGCACGAGCCGGGCGCGGCGCACGACCCCGTCCGGCCACTTCTCGATCTGCTTCTCGTCGCCGGGCTGCGGCTCGTACCTTGACATCATCGATCCGGTGATCTTCCGGGCCCGGATGGTGAGGGCGAGGATATCCGGCGCGGCGAGCGAGACGCGCACGACCTCGGGCGAGCGCTCGGTCCGCGTGCCGTAGTCCCAGATCTTCTTCTGCCGCTCCTGAGCCGAGCGTTCCTTTTCCTCCTCGGCCTCGTTGGCCTTCCGGGCGGCCTCTTCCGCCTCCTGCCGTGCGTATGCTTCGCGCTCTGCCAGGATGGCTGCATCCGTGGCGACGAGCACGATGGAGTCCAGGTCCACTTCGAGGGTCCCGTCCCCCCAATCGCCGCCCAGTTGGATCTGGTTGATGCGGGCGAGGTCGAGCGGCCCCGGGTTGTCCGGGTCGTCCTTGTCCTCCATGAGGTTCGGCTTCGAGAGAGCCGCGCCGCCCATGGGCGTTAGCTCGACGAACGCATCGCCCGGCTCGGGCAGCGTGAACACCCAGCGTCCCGTGCGTCCCCCCGCGTCGCACAGGAGCAGCTGGAGCGACTTGCCGCTGTTTCCGGCATTCACCTTCAGCCGCAGCACCGGCGTCTCGTCGAGGCGGGCGCTGAGGTCGAACTTGATGTTGAACCCGCCGCCGCCCTTGGCGCTTAGCGTTCTGAGTCCTGCCACTCCGTCTTCGGCCCTGACCTTGCCTTCCCACGCCTGGTAGGAGAACTCGAACGTCCGATCGAAGCTGTTGAGGACGAGAGTCTCGTTGCGGGGGCCCTGGCCGTCGGCACCGGAGGCGTTGCCGAGGCCCGCCAGGTTCGGGAGGACCGCCGCGAGTAGGGCCAGCGTGACGAGGCTTCTGTGCACGGATGTGTGGTTCATGGTCTCTCCGGTGACTCCTTCCCGGTTCCAGTCCCAGTCGCCATACCTATGCCGCGCCGGCGGACGGTACGCCTATGAACTGGGACGCCTGGCCTCGCTCCAGCATCTCCGCACCAGTATCTTGGCCTCTAGGAGCGTACCAAACGCCTCCTGTTCGAGCAACTCGCCTCTGAACTGGCCGGCTAGGGGATCACCGCCCCCGTTGGCTGGGCTGTGGAAGACCATTCCATCCCCGGCAGCGCCTCCATCGCACCAGCCACGTCGAGCAGCGCCGGATCAGTGTAGACGTTGTGCGTCCCGCACCTGCGGGACCGCATCTCTGCGGGACCCGCCCTTCGGGCTCGCGACGCGTTTGCCTCAGGCCGCTCGCAAGCCGCGTTCATGGTGAGGCCGAGGGATGAGCGGTGCAGGGCGGCCTGCGCGGTCCGGGGGC
>LJUE01000080.1 GCA_001303885.1 Planctomycetes bacterium SM23_32
CACGAAGTAGCCGATGTTCCACGGGTCGGCCGCCGAGTCGGCCTGCCACTCCCGCAACGCCCTGCCCAGGTTGGCGGCGAAGTCGGGATGGAACGGGTCGGGGAACCTGCCCCAGTAGCCCTCGCTGCCCTCGATCTCGGGCGCGCGGAACCAGACGGTGGTCGTGTAAGGGGTGCGCTGCTGCCCGCTGATGCGCCCGTCGGACCAGTTCCCAATCGTGTTCATGCCCCAGGACCGCAGGCGCCGGTGAGCCAGGTCGAAGCAGACGGCCTCGAACTGCTCGCCGTGCCGGCGGCGCGCGTTGGCGGCGGTGAAGTTGAAGGTCTCGTACTCCCCCTTGCCCCGGTAATAGCCGTGCGGGGCCCAGGAGCCCTTGTCGTAGAAGGCGGCCAGCGCGTCGCCCCCCTCCGGCAGCGCGGCGAAGTAGTGCCGGCGGTCCGTAATCGGCGTGACGGCGCCGCCGAGGCCCACGCAGTCTATGCCGTGCGACCAGAAGAGGCGCCCGTTCGGGTCCACCAGCCACCACTTGCCCTCGACCTTTTCGGTGCGGAAGGCGCCGGTAGCCTCCAGCTGCGGGCCGGCCGCCCAGCCGCCATATTCGTCCCAGCCGGCCGGGCCGGGATGGGCGGCCAGGTCGGCCTCCTCCTCAGCCGCCCGCGCCCTGAGCTCCTCCACGCTGTGCGTCTTGCCCGGCCAATCGGCGTGCGCGAACTGGCCGAACTCGTCAATGAAGGGGAAGAACGCGTCCGGCTCGACGGTCCGCACGCGGCCGCCGACGCGGACGTTGTCTATGACGAAGGAGTGGTCCTCCTGCGGGCGCGGCACAAAGACGAGCAACTGGGTGACGTTGGTCGCGTCGAAGGTGCCGGGACTGCCCGGCACGCCCCGCATGCCGATGAACTCGGTCGGCTCGCTGAACCGGATGCCGAGCTGTGACAGCTCCGCCGTGATGGTGCGCGTCTCCCCGGGCTGGAGCCCCAGGCCGACCTGCACGCAGTGGTCGCGCCCGTTGGCGCCAGGGTTGTCCACGCGCAGCGCGCAGGTGCCCGCCCTCTGGCCGACGTTGCGCACGTCGAGCTTGAGGTAGGCGTAGGGCGACAGGTCCAGCGGCGCGCCGGCCGGCTTGAGCGTGATGCCCGGCCAGGCCTGAGCGTGGCCGGCGTCCAAGCGGAGCGCCTGCCCGCTGTCAAACGGCACCAGGCTCAGGCGCACATCGCGCGCCTCCACGCCGCCCAGGTCGAAGCCGCCCTCGCAGTCGAACAGGACGCGCTCGGCCCCGTCCTGGGCCAGGGCCCTCGGAGCAAGGGCCAGGGCAAGCAACGGCAGGAGAAGTCCTTTCATGGAACCGCCTCCGCAGGTTGAAGTCGCGGCGCGGCCCGATTCTACGGCCGCTCTACTGCCCGGTCAATGCTCGCGGTGCCGGCCCCCGCTCCGATGGCGGCGGGTGCTTCCCGGCGGCGGCCGGTCTGAGGGCGTCCCTTGACATCGGACTCACTGTCGGCATAATGGCCCCCCGCAAGCGCGATCCCGCCGATACCTCTGTCATAGGGGGAGCACGATGGGCAGCATCCCGATCGGATTGCAGCTCTTCTCCGTCCGTGGCGAGTGCGAGAAGGACCTTGCCGCCACGTTGAAGGCCGTCGCCGACCTCGGCTACGTGGGTGCCGAACCGTGGGGTTTCAGCGGCGAGGAGCCCGAATGGATGGGCCACTCCGCCGACGAGATCCGTGCCATGCTCGACGACAACGGGCTCACCTGCTGCGGCTTTCACCTCAGCACCGGAGCGCTCCTGGGCGAGAACCTGCCCCGCACCGTCGAGTTCAACCGGATCCTCGGCAACCGCTTCCTCATCATCGCCATGGACAAGCAGCGCATGTCCGCCATGGACACCATCAAGGAACTGGCCGGCATCCTGAACGACACGGCCCGCAAGGTCGAGCCAGAGGGCATGTTCGTCGGCTACCACGCGCACGGCTTCGACTTCAGCCAGGTGGAGGGCCAGACGGCCTGGGACCACCTGTTCAGCCGGACCCGCGACGAAGTCATCATGCAGATGGACATCGGCAACTGCGCGCGCGGGGGCGGCGACCCCATCGCCACGTTGAGGAAGTTCCCCAACCGGGCGCGCTCGCTGCACCTGAAGGACTACGGCGGCCCGGAAGGCTCCGTCATCGGCGAGGGCGAGGCCGACTGGGACACCATCTTCGAGATCGTCGAGACCAGCCAGAACACCGAGTGGTTCGTCGTTGAAGAAGGCGGCAGGGACGGGCTCGGCTTCGAGGTGTGCGGGCGGAGCCTGGAGGCCCTCAGGGCCATGGGCAAGTAGCCCGGGGCGGGCCGCCGCCGGGCGCGGAGCCCGACCCCTTGGTCGCCGGCTACGTCTGGAGGGGGCCGGTCCGGGCGCGGTCTATGAGGTCCAGGTTGCGGGCACGGCGTTCCCGCCCGCTCAGCAGGCCGTGCTCCGCCAGGAAGCGGCCGATCGGCAGGCCGGGGGCGAGGGAAGTGGCCAGGAACAGGTACTCCTCCTCGCGCCACTCGAACCTGACCCGGTCCGCGTACTCCTCGCGCCGCGATTCGGGGAACTCCCACAGGCAGTTCGTGTTCAGCACGCGGAAGTCCAGGTCTACGCGCACGACCTGCGCCTCCCTGCGGCCCGACGTGGTCGCGACGACGTGCCCCGTCGGCTCGACCACGGCTGCGGGCGGCCGGTGCGTGGAGCCGGCGATGTAGTACTCGTGGTCCCACGCGTGCGACCTCAGGCCGAGCATCCCTATGGGGTCCGTCGCGTAAAGCACGAGCTCTGCCCCCTGGTCGGCCAGCGCCTGCCAGCCCTCGGGGAAGGCGATGTCCCAGCATATCTGCAGTCCCACGCGCCCGATGTCCAGATCGAATACGGGGAACCGGCGGCCCGGGGTGACACCGCGCTCCAGGGAGCCGTCCGTCCACGTCACCGGGAACGCCTTGTCGTAGACGCCCAGGACCTCGCCCGCGCGGTCGAGCATGACAAGCGAGTTGTAGACCTTGCCGTCGCGCGCGAGATGGACGGGCGCGGCGACGTGAGTCCCGTGCTCGCGCGCCTTCCGGGCCATCGCCGCGACGCGGGGGCCGCCGATGTCCTCGGCTGCCTCCGCCACGCCCTCAACGATGCCCCGGGTATCGTGCTCTGGCAGGACGGCGACGTCGAGCCCCCACCCCCTCGCCTTCGCTCGGCGCGCCATCTCATCAACCATGGCCAGATGATCGGCGAGCTCCGCTTCGGCGAGCTGATCCCTGGTGCCTTCCTCCGCCGGGAGTTCGCACGAACAGAAGCCGATAACCGCGGGCCTTGGTCCGTCTCGGTGCACGGCTTTCTCTCTTCTGTCTATGCCTCGGGGGTCTGCGGCCCGACGTAGGCCGTCGCCACGACCACGTCGTCCCACCACAGCGTGATATCCTTGACGGTCCGGGTGTTGTGGGTGTAGACGCCCAGGGTAACGTGGTTGGACTTGAGCCATTCGACGCTGCGGAGCCGCAGGTTCGGGAAGTCGCCTTTCAGCTCGCCGTCCACCCAGAACGCCACGCGCCCGTCGCGCAGCCCCGGCATGTTCGCCCTGACCATCAGCTCGTAGCAGTACCACCGTCCCTGCCGGGGGATGAAGTCGGGGCGGGGCACGAACTGCTCGCCGAACGGATGCGCGCGCTCCGGCATGACGCGGCCGGACGGGTAGAACTGATCGCCCCACCGGCCCGCCTGGTCCATGTGGTAGACATAGGTGACCAGGGGGCCGGGCGAGGGGACCTCGACCTTCGGGCGGTAGGTGTCCAGGACGACCTCGAACTTGCTGCTGCCGTCGGCGCGCACGCCGGGGCAGGCGTGCGGGATGCCGGGCGCCCGCGCCCCGATGGTGCCGCCGTTGTGGGCGCCGCCGTGGTAAACGTCAACGTCTTCGGCGAACCTGGCGTAGTAGCGCAGGAAGACCGTGTCGAAGCCCGCCTCGAAGCACCTGCTCATGCCGGCGCCGGAGGGCCTGCTCGTGTCCGCCCTCGAGACGAACATCTCCAGGGCCCTACGGCCGCTGTGGACGTTCTGGGTCGCCTCGGTGACGCGACAGCCGCGCGAGACGTTGTCCCAGCGGCGACCGTCACTCACCCGGTAGCCGCCGGCCAGGGGGCCGGTCGGCGTGCCCTCGAAGCCGTCAGCGAAGCAGACGGCCGGGTCGGTCTCGATTCCCAGGTCGCCAGGATACGCGGCGGCCAGGCCCTCGCCTTCGGGCAGTTCATCAAGCATGATGGTCCCCACCGATCAGTGGCCGCAGTCCGGCGAAGTCTACGCGTTCGCCGGCGCAACGTCAAAGCGCCGGCGCCTCCGTCGCTTGATTACCAGGGCCTTCCGGCCTATCATCGGCAAGACACATCCGACGGGGAGAAGCGGCCATGGGCGAGAACGACAGCGATCTTCTGTCCCGACTGAACAGCCTAACCGAAGACGCGGGGCACATGGTGGCACGTGCCATCGCGCCGGTGGACGAGGCGATCCGCGAGCTGGACGTCCCTTTCCGGGCCTCGCACTACGCCGAGGACTGCCGGGACTGGGACCCGCCCGAGGCCGGCGCCCAACAGGCCCGGAGGTCGAGCCCGGAGCCGGCGGCGACCGGCGCCCGGTGCACCGGATCGTGATAGACCGTATCTACACCGTCAGGCCCGAGACGCTCTCGCTCGCCCTGCGCGTCCAGATGCTCGACGAACTGAGCCAGGGCCACTTCCTGAGGGCCTACCGGTCCTACGTCGAGCAGACACCCAGTCCCCCGCGCGAAGGCGGCCTGCACCGCCCATGGCTGCCCTCCTGGAGTGGGTAGCGCCGCCACAGGGCTCGCCCGCTACGTGCGGATCTGGGAGAGCAGGCGCCGGGCGTTGCCCGAGAGTATCTGCACCTTCGCCTCCTCGGGGATCTGCGCGCCGAGCACCTTGCCGAGCTGGTGCGACATGTTCAGCGGCAGGTCGTCGGCGCCCCACACGATCCGCTCCAGCGGCACGTTCTCGAACAGCGTCTCCACCGCCCTGTAGGTAGCCATGCTGGTGCAGAGTTCCATGTAGGCATGCTCGACCTGATCAGCGATCCGGATGTGGTGCTCCACCTGCTGCGCGCCCGCGTGGGCCAGCACGAAGTTGACGTCCGGGTAGCGGTCGGCCAGCACGGGCACGTCGTCCAGGCCCGCCTGTCCGCCGTAGGCGTGCAGCAGCACGGGCAGCCGTCGCTCGTTGGCGATCTCGAACGCCGGCGCATAGCCGGGATAGACGTAGTCGTAGCCCATCAGCACCAGCATCTTGATGCCGGTGAAGCCCTGCGCCAGCCGCCGCTCGACCTCGGCCCGGACGGCGTTCGCGTCGCCCGGCCAGACGTAGACGTAGCCGAGCAGCCGGTCGGGGTACCTCCGCATGGCCTCGTACATCAGGTCGTTGCAGGCCTCCATGCGAAAGCCCGCGCGGGCCAGAGAGCTGACCAAAGAGGTCTTGACGCCCGACTGGTCCATGGCGCGCACCAGGTGGTCGGCCGGGTCCTCGCGCCAGGGCACCGGGCCCGTCATCAGGTGGGCGTGCATGTCGAAGACCTCGTACTCGGCCAGCGACTCGCCCAGGCGGCCCTTCTCCAGCAGTGTGGTCATCGCCTTATCCCCCCGATCAGCCGGTCCAGGTTGCCCGAACCGACCAGTTGCTTGTCGGCGTCGCTCAGGTCCGAGTAGGTGAGCATCGTGATGGACGCCATCGGCTCGGCGTAGGGGAACCCGGTGCCAAACAGCAGCCTCTCGGCGCCCACGTGGTCGGCCATTGACTCGATGCCAAGGTGCACGCTGTAGGGGCTGCCGACCGACAGAAAGACGTTGGCGAACGCCTTCATCAGGGACACGAGCGTGCGCTGGGAGCGGTAGCCGACGTGGAACATGACGATCGGCAGCCCCGGATGCCGGCCCGCCAAGTCGGCAACGGCCTCGAACCCGAGAACCGAGTGACGGCACAGGACGGGGATGCGCCGTTCCTCCAGCAGGCCCAGCAGCGTGCCAGCGCACCACTCAGCCGTGCTCCAGCCGTCCTGCCCCGGCCTCAGGGTCGCCGCGCCGCTGCCGCGGGCGACCAGCTCGGCGATCTGCTCCCGCTCGGACGGCACGTCCCCGTGGCCGGTCGGCAGCACGGTCGGACAGGGCACCAGGCACTCGTGCTGGGCGCACGCCTCGTAGAGCAACCGGTTCGAGAACATGGGGTCGCTGTCCATCTCCTCGAAGTCGGTCCGCACCAGCGCGCGGGCCATGGACAGGCGCTCCATGTGCCCCAGCAACTCCTGGGCGGTCGGGACCCAGGGCTGACCACGGCGGCCGCCACCGAACCCCGCCTGGGCGTCGAACAACTCGATCATCTTCAGCTCCTTCCTTCGCTGACCATGGCCCGATTGTAGTGCAGTCGCCCCCTCTTCACAATCACGCGTGCCCTCCCACGCGCTGCCCGGGCCAATTTCGATGGCTCCGGGGTAGTGAGTGCCGACGGGAACGCGGGTCGGCGGCCGCGCCGCGCCGCCTCTTGACCTGCTCGCCAAGTTGGCCGGGACAGACGTTTGACATCGCGCGCCCGGAGGATTACGTTCCCGCTCACGGCGTGCGGGGCGTGCCTGTCGAGACCTGGAGGAGAGCCATGGCCAGCCTGGCAATCAACGGCGGACCGAAGTGCGTGACGGACCCGGTCGAGCTCAAGTGGCCGATTGTGGATGAGGGCGACGTCGAGCACGTCGCCGAGGTCGTCCGGGCCGGGCGGGGCGGGTGGTGCCGGCTGGGGCTGGACGACGGCGAGGTGAGCACCTTCGAGCGCGAGTGGGCCGACTACCACGACGCCAGGCACGCCCTGGCCGTCAACAACGGCACCTGCGCCATCGAATGCGCCCTATCGGCGCTGGGCCTGCGCCCAGGCGACGAGGTCATCGTCCCGGCCATCACATTCGTCGCGTCCGCCTCGGGCGTGCTGATGGCGCGCGGCATACCCATCTTCGCGGACGTCATCCCAGAGACCTGCCAGATAGACCCCGAGGACGTGGAGCGCAAGATCACCGACCGCACCAGGGGCATCGTCGTCGTGCACTACGGCGGCTACCCCGTTGACCTGACGCGCATAAAGGACGTCGCCGAGCGGCACGGGCTGTTCGTCCTGGAGGACAGTGCCCACGCGCAGGGCAGCGAGTGGGAGGGCCGCAAGGTGGGAGCCATCGGCGACGTCGGCACCTTCAGCTTCCAGGGCAGCAAGTCGCTGACGTGCGGAGAGGGCGGCGCCATCGTCACCGACCGACGGGACATCTACGAGGCCTGCTGGGCCTACCACCACATCGGCCGCTCGCTGGCGTCCGAGAAGTACGGGCACGAGACGGTCGGCCCCAACCTGCGGCTTTCCGAGGTGCAGGCCGCGCTGCTGCGCACGCAGCTCCAGAAGCTCCCCGCCCAGACGGAGCGGCGCATAGCGACCGCCCGCGTCATCTCGGACGGCCTAGCCGACGTCCCCGGCGTTGAGCCGCTGCTGGAGGATGCCCGCGTGACGCAACGCGGCTATTACTTCTACGTCATGCGGTTCGACGAGGAGACGTGGGACTGCAGCAAGGACGACTTCGTCAGGGCCTTCGGCGCCGAGGGCGTCCCCATGTCGAGCGGCTACTGGAAGACGGTGTACGAGCTGCCCGTCTTCGCCAACAACCTCTACGATGCCACCGGCTGGCCCGTGTTGGAGGGCGAGGGCTACGGGCGGCTGACCGGCTACACCGACTGCCGCTGCCCCAACGCCGAACTGGTCGCCCACCACCAGCACCTGACGTTCACCAACCACAGCCTGCTCTACCCCGAGTTCGCGGAGCAGGCCCTGGCCGTCTTCCGCAAGCTCTGGGAGAACCGCGCGGAGCTGCGCAAAGGAAGTGACCGGTGATCGCTCACCGCTGAATGCCCCGACGGCCGGCCGAACGTATCGGGGTGCAGCCGAATGGCGCGCCCACGGGCTGCTGAGCTTCACCATCAACATGCAGGGCGGCGACCCGCGCGGCAGGCGCGAGACGAACGCGGGCGTGGTTGCCCCCGGCGATCCGAGATGGCGCTTGAGAACGACGGGGGCGCGCGGTCCAATGTCAGCGGACCGCCGCATGAGTGCGGGCAGGTCTTGACCTGACGGCCCTTGCCCGGTCCGCAGGCTGCCTTTGGCGGCATCCCGGCAAGCCCACTGCGAGGAGGAGGCGGAGATGAACGTCGTGTCCGTGATGGCCCACCAGGACGACGAGATGCACTGCCTGGGCACGATGCTCAGGTGCCGCGCCCGCGGCGACAGGCTCTGGTTCGTCACGTTGACGGACGGCTCGAAGGGATTCGTCCAGCGGCCCGACATCTCCCCCGAGGAAGCGGCGAGGATAAGGCACGAAGAGATGTCGGCGCTCGCAGCCGAGCTCGGCGCGCAGTACATCAACCTGCGCGGGCCCGATGAGTTCCTGTACGACTCCCCGGACGTGCGGATGGAGGTGATCGAGGCGATCAGGAGAACGGGCGCCCATCTGGTCTTCACGCACTTCGAGCAGGACTACAACGCCGACCACACGACGACGGCGCGGCTCGTCAGGCACTGCGCGATGCAGTCCTCCCTGCCGGTCCTGCCGACGTCAACGCCGCCGCTGCCCGAGCATCCGGCGATCTTCATGATCGAGCCGCACGGGCCGTTCGGGTTCGTGCCGACGCACTTCGTGGACATCAGCGACTGCGAGGCAGAGAAGGTCCGGCTGCTGGGGTGCCACCGCTCCCAGGAGGAGGCCATGAAGGCGACGGCGGGCGTGAAGGCCGGGTTCGAGGAGCAGTGCCGCCGGCGCGCCGCCTATTGGGGAGCGCAGGCGGGGTGCGCCTTTGCCGAGGCATTCGTCCCGATGAGGGCCCGTGGCGCCATCAAGCCGTTCCGCGTGCTGCCATAGCGAGCTGGCGACGGGGAGGTCTGGCCGTGCAGAACGTCCACGCGCACGTCTGGGACGAGTCGAAGCACTTCCAGGAGCACACCGTGCGGGAGAGCGACCTGTCGCGCGGCTCCCGGCTCGACCTGAGCGTGCGCCTGGAGGCGCTGCTGGAGGACATGAGGCCGTTCGAGCGGGTGGTCGTCTTCGGGCTCAAGGCCCGGCTGACCGGCTACTGGGTGCCGGACGAGTACGTGGCCGAGATGGTGGCTCGGGCGCCGGACAAGCTGGTGGGCTTCGCCGCGTGCGACCCCACGCAGCCCGGGTACATGGAGGAGCTGCAGAAGGCGAGGGAGGATCTGGGCCTGCGGGGGCTGAAGATGGGGCCGATCTACGCCGGATTCGATCCGCGGGACCCGCGCTGTGAGCCTGTCTACGACTACTGCCGGGAGAATGACATGCCCATAATCGCCCACACCGGCACGACCTTTAACCGCGAAGCCCCCCTGGCCTTCGGCCGGCCGTGGCTCTGGGACGAAGTGGCCGCCCGGCATCCCGACCTGCCCATCGTCCTGGCCCATCTCGGCCATCCGTTCGCCGATGAATGCATCTCGGTGATCCGCAAGCACCCGCAGGTCTACGCGGACATCGCCGCCCTGCACTACCGCCCCTGGCAGTTCTACAACATGATGATGCTCGCCCAGGAGTACGGGGTCATGCACAAGCTGCTTTTCGGCACAGACTACCCGTTCGCCGGCAGCGACGAGGCGATAGACGGGGTGCGCGGCGTCAACCTGGTCGTCGCCGACAGCGGCCTGCCGCGCGTCTCGGCCGAGGCCATCGAGGAGATCCTGGAGCGGGACGCGCTCGCACTACTGGGAGTGCGGCCATGAGGGCGCTTGTGCTGCAGTCCCCCGGGCGGCTCGAGCTGACCGACGTCCCACGTCCGTCACCGGCTCACGACCAGTTGCTCGTCCGCACGGAGGCAGCCCTCGTCTGCACGTCCGACATCAACGACGTGCGACGGAACCCGTTCGGCATCCGGCTCCCCGTGGTCATCGGCCACGAGGCGGCCGGGACAGTGGCGGCGGTGGGCCGGGACGTTCGCGGCTTCTCCCCGGGCGACCGGGTTGCCACGCACCCGGTTCACCCCTGCGGTAGGTGCGATAGCTGCCGGGCAGGCATGGGGCACCTGTGCTCCGCCATGGAGCACTTCGGGGTCAACATGCAGGGGACGTTTGCGGAGCATTACGTCGCGCGGTCCGACCGGGCCCGCATCGTGCCGCGTGGACTCGACTGGCCCGTAGCGGCCCTTGCCGAGCCGGTGAGCGTTTGCCTGGAAGCCCTGGCCCAGGCCAGGGTCGAAGCGGCCGACAGGCTCCTGGTGATCGGCGACGGACCTTTTGGCGTGCTGATCGCTCGGCTGGCCAGCCGGTTGGACCTCGCGAAGGTGGTGATCGCCGGGCGGCACGACTTCCGCCTGGGCTTCGCTCGCGGCGCCGTGCCAGTCAACGTCCGGAAGCTGGGCGAGAAGGCGCGGGCGGCGCTCCGAGCCGAGTCCGTCCGGCCCTCGAGCTACGACGCCGTCGTACTGGCAGCCGGCACGCGGGAGGCGGCGAGCGAGGGACCGGCCCTGCTGCGGCCGAAAGGGCGGCTCGTGGTCTTCTCCGCCGTGCCGGGAAGCACGCCGATTGACCTGTTCGACGTCCATGTGCGCGAGCTGGAGATCGTCGGCGCCTGCAACGACCAGGACCGTCTCGACGAGGCCGTGAAGCTGCTCGGCGATGATTCGCTGCGGCTGGGGGAGCTCATCACGCATCGGCTGCCGCTGCGCGAGTATCGCGAGGCATTCCGGCTGGCGGAGCAAGCACGCGAAGAGGCGATGAAAGTCGCCATCATGCCCGAAGAGCATGGGGCGGGGCGATGAAGATCACCGACGTCGAGGCCATGGTGCTGGACACGGGAAAGGACTACGGCGATCCCGCCGGGGCCGCTGAAGCCCACGGCGTGCGGTTCATCAGCCTGATCCGCATCAGGACGGACGAAGGGATCACCGGCTGGTCGGACGTTGAGACGCAGCCGCATGTCGGCCGGGCCATCGTGCAGGCGCCCTCGGGCGGCCAGATCGGCTTCGAGTCGCTGCAGGCTGCACTGGTCGGCGAGGAGCCGCTGGAGCGCGAACGGCTCTGGCAGAAGATGTACCGCTACGTGGGCTACTACGGCCGCCAGGGCGCCGGCATGCAGATGATGTCCGGAGCGGACGTCGCCTTGTGGGACATCGCGGGGAAGGCGCTCGGCCAGCCGATCTGGGCGTTGCTGGGGGCCAGGTACCGCGAGAACGTGCCTGCCTACGCCTCCACCATCTTCCGGCCGACGCCGTCGGACATGAAGCGCGCCGTGGCGGGATACCTGGGGCAGGGCTTCCGGGCGATCAAGTTCGGCTGGGGCGTCTTCGGGCGCGACCTTGCCCTTGACGTCTCCCTGGTCCGGGCGGCACGGGAGGAGGCCGGCCCTGACGTTGCGCTGATGGTTGACGGCGGATGGTACGACGTGGACCGAGCCCGGGTCTACAGGCCGCGCGCGCTGAAGGACTGGATCCGCCTGGCCCTAGCGCTCGAGGAGCTGGACGTCTTCTGGCTCGAGGACTTCATCCATCCGGAGAACATGGCGGGCTACGCAGCCGTGGCGGCAGCAACCAAGACGCTGCGGATCGCAGCGGGCGAACAGGCGGCCGGCTTCTGCGAGTTCGAGCGGCTCGCGAACGAGGGTAACGTGGACGTCCTGCAGCCGGACCTGAGCCGCTGCGGGGGGATGACCGTCGCACGCCAGATAGCAGAGATGGCCCAACGCCGGCAGATCGAGTGCGCGCCGCACGCCTGGCTGACGGACCTGCAGAAGGCTGCCTCGCTGCACCTGAACGCATACCAGATGGACTCGCTGTACCTGGAGTGCAACATGTCGTCGGCGCCGCTTCTGAGCCGCCTTTGCAGGGAGCCCATCCGGATGCAGGACGGGATGATCCCCGTTCCCGTGGGCCCCGGCCTCGGCGTTGAGGTTGACGAGGACCTGGTCGAGAAGCATCGCGTGCTGTGATGGGCCGCTGGAGAGCAACGTGAAGGACCTCATCATTCTGGGCGCGGGCGTCCACGGCGCCGAGATGGCCGAGATCGCCGAACGCGCCTCCCACGCCGGCGCGCCGTGGAGGCTCCGGGGCTTCGCGGTGCCGGAGGGTCACGCCGACCTGGTGGGCAAGACGATCAACGACTACCCCGTGCTCGGCACGCGCCAGGCGCTCCAACGCTATCCCGGCTGTTGCGTTGTGCCCGACAACGAGCACAAAGAGCCGATCGGCCTGCCGCGCGAGCGGATTGCGAGCCTGGTTGATCCCTCGGCCTTCGTCTCGCGGACCGCGCGAATCGGTGCCGGCTGCGTGATCTACCCCCACTGCTTCGTGGGATTGCGCGCTTCCCTCGGCGACTTCGTGTTCATGCTGCCCGGCGCGGTCGTCAACCACGACGGCGCTCTGGCAGACCGTGTGGTAGTGTGCAGCAGCGTGATCCTGGCCGGCGGCGTGCGGGTGGAAACGGGCTGCTACCTGGGGCAGGGATGCGTGGTGAGGCAGAACCTGTGCATCGGCCGGGACAGCGTGATCGGCATGGGCGCCGTGGTAACGAAGGACGTCGGTGCAGGAAGCGTGATGGCCGGCAACCCGGCGCGGCTGCTCCCGGCGAGGGAGAGTAGACTATGAGCGGCACCAGCGGGAGAATGGCTCAGGTTCGCGGGCTCATCCTCCGCGGCGATCAGGCCATCCTCCGCGGCGATCAGGCCGCGCTATGGCCGCTGGGCCAGGCCGGCTTCGTCATCCGCCGAGGCCCGCATGAGAGGCCCGCAGCCCGAGCGTCGGGCCGGCGGTCCACACCTTGACAAGGGACGGGCTCGGCTGTAGCCTCGCCGCTCCAAGACCTGTAACGAAAGTGGGCAAGATGCAATCCACGGGGCTTTGCGCGGCACTGGCTGTCTGTTCCGTTCTTGCGCTGTCGTTGCCCGCTCTGGCAACGGCGCAGGAGTGGACCCCCGAGCGCATCGCCGAAGCGACCCGCCTCCAGGAGATTGTCTTCCTGCGCGAGCGGATCGAGCGCCAGAATCCCTGGGGCCTCACTAACAACTGCGCGTGGGGCGAGGTGATCGGCGGCAAGGTGTCGGGGCTCGGCGAGCTGCTGTCGGCCGCCGCGGCGAAGGCTGGCGAATGCGGCTTGCGGCTGGCCCTCGACGCGGAAACGCCGGACAGTGCGTGGCGGGTCACGCTGCAGCCGGAACTGATCGGGCCCGTTGCGTTCCGTGACCGTGGCAAGCCGTACTTCGACGTGTACGGGTATCGGCCGCAGGGCGCGCTCGAGTTCGACCTGCGCGGAGACGCAAAGGGGCGGGGGCTCGGCGTGACCTTTGCCTGCATGCACAGGTCCGCGAGGCCCGCGTCCCTGACGCCGATGGATCCCTACCTCGCAACGGGCGATGGCTGGCAGCACGTCGTCATCCCCATCGCCGACATGGACCTGGGGAGGCCGGACACACTGCTGCACGTAGCCGAGAGGCTCGTGATCGGCTCGGACAAGTTCTCCGGCAGCCTCCACGCGGATCTGGACAACATCGTGCTCCGCTCCGACGGGCCGGAGCCGGAGCGCGGCCCGGTCCGCGTAGACCACGTCGGCTACCGGCCGCAGGGGCACAAGATCGGCCTGGTCGCCGGCAGTCGGCTGTTCGGGCTGGACGGCGCGCGGTTTGTCATCCGCAGGGCAGACGCAGCCGGAGCCGTTCTCGGAGAGCCCGTCCACGAGGGCCGGCTTGCTCTGCGGGCATCCTTCGAGCCCGTCGTCTACGGCGAGTGGGTGTACGAGGCGGACTTCACGCCGGTTGCAGAGCCGGGCCGGTACGTATTGGAAGTCCCCGGTGTCGGCGCCTCCGTTCCGTTTTTCGTCCACGACGGTGTCTACGACTACCTCTTCCATCACCTGGCCCGGTTCTTCTTCTTCCAGCGCAACGGCTGCGCACTGCCGCCCGCGAACGCGTTCGAGTGGGCGCGCGGCGAGATCTACACAGACCCCATCCCGTTCGCCGGCGACGAGTCGAAGACGCGCCTCGCGCGCCACGGCTGGATAGACGCAGGCGACTCGCGGATCTTCCCGCACACCGCTCGCATCGGGCCGCTGCTGCTGGCCTGGGAGATGTCGCGTGCGAAGCACTTCGACGGGCAGCTCAACATCCCCGAGAGCGGCAACGGCGTGCCGGACCTGCTGGACGAGGTCAGGTGGCACGTTGAGTTCCTGCGCGAGGTGCAGCTCGAGGACGGCGCCTGTCTCGGGTATCTGATGACGGGAAGGCGCGGCGGCAACCCCCAGAGGGGGTACGACGTGGGGTACGAGAACGACCCGGACCCGCGCTTCATCCGCGACGACCGGTTCAGCTACGACGAGAGTGTGCGCATCTGCGCCTCGTTCGCCATGATGGCGCGGTGTCTTCAGCCGTACGACGCCGACGCAGCGGAGACGTACCGAGACTGCGCGTTGCGCGGATGGGATTGGGCCCGGGCGAACGAATCCCAGTCTGCTCGCCGACGCGGAGGCGACCCTCGAGACGACCTGTTCTGGGCCGCCGTCGAGCTGTGGCGCCTCACCAAGGACCCGTCCTTCCACGCCGTCATCGCGGAGCTGGCGGGACTGGAGCCGCAGTGGGACAGCAACGCCTGGAAGGACGATTCCGCGCACGTGGCCTGGGTCTCCTACGCGCTGGATCCGGATGCCGACGCGGCGTTGCGGGACTCATTCGTGAGCCGTTTCGTCGGGCAGCTCGGCGTGCTGTTCGACCTGTCCGCCACAGACCCCTACGGCGTGGCGGTCTACCCACACGGCTGGTTCCACAGCCCCGGGCGAATCGGCGAGACGGCCTGGCTGCTGCTGACGGCGTGGCGGCTCTCAGGGCAGCAGCGCTTCCGTGCTCTGGCCGAGGAGTACCTGCACTACGTCGGCGGGCGCAACTGCTACCGTCTCTGTACGATCACCAACGTCGCGCCGCAAAGCGTCAGCACGCCGTTCCACATGCTGGAGTGGACGCCGCGGCGCAAGGCGTGGTTCCCCGGCTGCATGCCCTATATGGCGGTGGACCATTCGGGCAACCTCTCGCGGTTCGTGTCGCGGCGGTGGCGGGACACGCGCATCAACTGGTACTTCTCGGAGCCGTGCATCGGTTTCAACCACGGCGCGACGGCGGCGGTGATGCTGCTGATGGACGGCCGCCGTTACGACGACATGCTCCGCACGGGCGCCTTCCCCGGTACGCAGCCCTACCGGCCCGGCCTGCCTTTCGCCCCTTCGAACAACGTGCCCTGGGGCGCCGAGCCGATGGTCCCCCGGGTGCCCGGCTGATGACCGGCCCTGCTGACGTGCCCGCCCGTCACGAGCCTGTCCGGGGATGCTTGCTGGGCGGCAACCCGGCGCGGCTGCTCCCGGCGAGGGAGAGTAGACTATGAGCGGCACCAGCGGGAGAATGGCTCAGGTTCGCGGGCTCATCCTCCGCGGCGATCAGGCCCATTGATCCCTACCTGAGCGATTCCGTGGGCAAGGTCGCACCGGGCTTCGCGCGCATGCTGCCCGTGCCGATCGAGCCGGAAGACCTGGATGTGGACCTCTTGCTCGTAACACACGACCATCTGGACCACCTTGACCCCGAGACGATCGGCCGGTACGGCCACAAAGAGACCACGCGTTTCGTCGCGCCGCGGCTTGCGTGCCGCAAGCTCGAGTCGCTCGGCATCCCGGCGGGCAACACCGTGCGCGTGGACGCGGGGGAAGCGGCCGAGGTCTGCGGCATCAAGGTGGGCGGCGTCTACGCGGTGCCCACGGGGCCGGACGTGTTGGACACCTGCGGCTACAGGCTGGAGCTGCCCGGCGGAAGGAGCGTGTACCACACGTCGGACACGGGCTGGTCCGAGCTGCTGGAGCGCGCTGCGCCGCAGGCAGAGGTGCTGCTGGTCTGCATCAATGGCAAGTACGGCAATCTGAACGTCCATCAGGCGGTCCGCCTTGCGCAGGCCGTGCAGCCCAGGGTCGCCGTGCCGATGCACTACGACCTGATGCGGCTCAACGCGGAGAACCCCGAGACGTTCATCCATTTCCTTCGGCATGCTCTGCCGCAGTGCGAGGGGAAGATCCTGGGGATCATGGAGCCACTCGTCTGGTGATCTGAGCCACCGGTCCTGCGCGTCAAGGACGACGCAGAGGGCGTGCGTGGCAAAGGCTGTGACGAACGGAGGCCGAGATGAAGGCTGGCGGACGACTGGCCGTTGATGGAGGAGAACCGGTTCGGTCCGAACCGATGCCGTCCCGTGGCTTGATGACGGCTGCCGAGAGGGCCGCCGTCATGCAGCTCTTCGACGAGGCGATTGCGGAAGGGACCGCCTTCGGCTACAGCGGCCCGCGGGAGCGGCAGTTCGAGGCCGACTTCGCCGAGTTCATGGGTGGGGGCTTCGCCGACGGCGTGAACTCCGGCAGCAACGCCGTCTATTGCGCACTGGGCGCGCTGAGGCTGGACGCCCTCGCGGAGGTGATCGTGCCGGCCGTGACGGATCCCGGCGGCATCATGCCCGTGCCGCTGCTCGGCTGCGTGCCCGTTGTGGCGGATACGGACGGCGAAGGCTTCAACACGTCGGCCGAGCAGATCGAGCCGCTCATCACACAGCGAACGCGCGCCATCGTCGTCGCCCACATCATGGGCGAACCCGCCGACATGGACCCGATCATGGAACTGGCGCGGGCCCACGACCTGTACGTCGTGGAGGACTGCGCCCAGTCCCACGGCGCCCGCTACAAGGGCAGGCTGGTCGGGACCATCGGCCACATCGCGAGCTTCTCCACCATGTTCGGCAAGCATTTCACGACGGGTGGACAGGGCGGCATCGTTTACACGCGGGACGAGGAACTCCACTGGGAGGGCCGCCGGTTCGCCGACCGCGGCAAGCCGTTCAACCTGGACGCTGAAGCGAACGTCCGCGCCGGCCTGAACTGCAACCTGAATGAGATCGGGGCGACAATTGGCAGTGTCCAGCTGAAGAGGCTGCCGCAGATGATCGAGCGCCGACGGAAGATCGGAGAGGCCGTCAAGGAGGCGCTGGCCGAGTGCGGCGCCGTCAGGATCGGGGGGCAGGCACCGGGCACCGAGTGCTCCTACTGGTACCTGCGCGTAAGGCTCAACCTGGAAGCGCTCCGGGTCGGCAAGCAGCAGTTCTGCCGGGCGCTGGCAGCCGAGGGCATTCCCAACCTGCCTGACTACCCGACCGCTGTCTCGGAGGCGCCGTGGTTCAGGGACAAGGCCGTCTTCGGCAACAGCGGATTCCCGTGGGACTGCTCCGATTACGACGGCCCGCGCGATCCACAGTCCTGCAGTGAGAACGCGATGCGGTCCCTCCAGGAGAACATCCCGCTCCCGCTCCACGAGAACTACGGCCCCCAGGAGGCCGAGGACATCATCACCGCACTCCGCAAGCTCGAGGCGGCCTACCTGCACTGACGAGGACCTGAGCCCGTGGGTGATTCCCTGTCATCCCGTGAGCGTATGCTGGCCGCGCTCGAGTGCCGCGAACCGGACCACGTGCCGTGCTGCTTCAGCGCGTTCGAGATCCTCAGGGGCCGGTCTGCTGACCAGCGGGAGTTCGTCGAACGACAGCTGGGCATGGGGCTGGACGCGGCCGTGGTCGTGTCCACCCCCTCGCCGCGGACCGACCCTCGCGTAAGGGTGCGGCAGTGGCGCGAGGACGCCGGGGCCGGCCAGTATCCCGTGTTGCACAAGGAATACGACACCCCGGGCGGGGTGCTCCACACAGCGGTCCGCGAAACGGAGGACTGGCCCTGGGGCAGCCACATCCCCCTCTTCGACGACTTCGCCATATCGCGGGCCACCAAGCACCTCGTCGCCGCTGACGACAGCCTGGATGCGCTTCGATACCTTCTGGGTCCTCCCGACGACGAGGACCTGGCCCGACTGAAAGACGAGTGCGCCGCCGCAAAGGAGCTGGCGGCCGAACACGGCCTGCTGACGGTCGCCTACTACGGCATGGTCGGAGACGTGGCCTGCTGGCTGGCCGGCATCGAGCCCCTCATCATCCTCACTGCCGACTCGCCGCATTTCGTGCATCGGCTCGTGGGCATCATCGAGGCGTGGAACAACAGCGTCATGGACGCGGTTCTCGAGCAGGGGGTGGACCTGTTCGTCCGGCGCGCCTGGTATGAGAGCGCCGACGTGTGGGCGCCGGCCGCCTACCGCGGTTTCATCCTGCCCGGGCTGCGGCGCGACGTTGAGCGCGCGCACAGGGCCGGGGCGAAGTTCGGCTACCTCATGAGCTGCTCGTCGCTTCCACTGGTGGACATGATCATCGGCGCCGGCGTGGACGTGCTTCTTGGCGTAGACCCGGCCCAGGACCGCACGATGGACCTGGCCGAGCTGAAGCGGAAGGCGGCCGGCCGGCTCTGCCTGTGGGGCGGCGTCTGCGGCTATCTGACCGTGGAGTGCGGAACGCCCGACGACGTCCGGGCGCAAGCGCGAGACGCGATATCCATCCTGGGACCCGGCGGCGGCTTCATCCTCGCGCCGGTGACGAACGTCCGGGAGGACAACGAACGCGTGTGGGAGAACCTGCACGCCATGATAGACGCCTGGCACGGGGCACGAGGAGGGACACGATGACGTTTGCCAGCGACACCGAGCGCTTCGGCTTCATCCGCAAGGACCTCTACGTGGCGGCCGTCTGCGATGCCCTGGACGCGATGGGTCACCGGCAGCAGGCGATGCACCAGAGGCTGCGGCCCTTGCTGCCGGACCGCCACAACTGCGGCTTCGTCGGGCGGGCCCGCACCTTCCGCTGGATGGAGACGGACTACGTCGTCGAAGGCGACCCCTACGGGCTGGAGATCGAGGCGATGGACTCCCTGCGCCCCGGCGACGTGCCGGTCCACTCCACCGACCACGGGGGGACGAATGCCCCGTGGGGAGAGCTGATGACGGCGGTCGCTCAGCGCAAGGGCGCCGCCGGCTGCGTCTGCGACAGCCAGGTCCGCGACTGCAATCGCATCGTCGCGATGGGCTTCCCCGTCTACTGCGCCGGCATTCGGCCCGTTGATTCCCAGGGGCGGGGGCGGGTGATGGCCTATGACGTGCCCATCACGTGCGGCGAGGTGCTCGTGCGGCCCGGCGATCTGGTGTTCGCCGACTTCGACGGCATCGTGGTCATCCCGAAGGAGGTCGAGGATGAGGCCTTGGAGCGGGCCCACGAGAAGGCCGGCAAAGAGTCGGCATCCCGTGCCGAACTGCTCCGGGGCAGGACGCTGCGAGAAGTGTACGACAGATATGGCGTCCTTTGACAGGCTGTTGCCGGACGGCGCCCGGCCGCGCCTGACGCACTGCGGCGAAACAGGGAGCGGAGCAACATGCTGGAGATGACGAGCCGAGGTCTGTCGCTATCCGTTGCCGAGGATGGTGCGACGGTATGCATCACTGACTGTCGGCGGGGCTGCTCCTGGCAGGTTGATCCGTCACGCGCCGGCTATCGCCTTCGAGGCGACGAGCGCGGACTGCGACCACTGCCTGCGGGCACGGCGCAACGGACCGAGCAGGGGATCGAGGTGCGCTACTGCGTGGCAGGAGGCACGTTCGTCCACCGCTACGTGCCGGCGGACGACCACGTCGAGGTGAGTCTTGCATGTGACGCGGAGGAGGTCGAGGCCGTCTCGCTGCCGGGTCCGCTGATCCCCGCTGCGGGACCGCGAGAGGTGGCCGCGCCCCTCTACCAGGGCCTGCTGCTGAGCGAGGCCGGGGAGGAGTGGGAGCTGACGGTTGGGCACGGCGGGCATCTGAACTTCTCCATGGCCATGGGCGCGGTGCTGGGGGAGCGGGGCGCCCTGCTGGTCTGCCACGAGAGCCCATCGAACTGGTCCGCCACGTTCGGGCGGACCGAGGACGGGCCGTTCTTCCGGTTCGAGCACAGGGCGTGCCCCGTGGACGGGTGGGTCGGCGGGGTCGTCAGGCTCTACCCGACCGACCCGGACCTGACCTCGGCCTGCAAACGCTACCGTGCGCGGCTTAAGGAGCGCGGCGAGTTCGTCACATGGCAGGAGAAGATCGCGCGGAAGCCCGTCGTGCAGGACCTCTTCGGCGCGATGACGGCGTTCGTCGGCTACAACGCCTGTCCCGACGTGGACTATGCGGCAGGGGCGCGCGAGCTGCGCCGGCTCGGCTTCGAATCGGTCTTCTACTACCCCGTGCGGATGTGCCATTACTCGCTGGACTTCCAGATGGGTGGCGGCGCCCCCATCTGGCTGTCCGACGGGGAGGTCGGAGCGATCAAGTCTGTTGCCGGCGCCCGCGTAAGTCCCTGGGCGTGGGTCGTCGAAGGGCTGGACGACGGATCCGAGGCTATGCGCTCGATCTGCCGGCGCAGTGCGGACGGCGGGCTCGTGCCCAACTGGCGGATAGACGACCAGCAGTGGTACCTGGTCTGCACGCCCTACCAGGTGCAGCACATCAAGGGCCGCCTGGCCGGCGACATGCGAGCCATGGACTGGCTGCACTTCGACGTCAATGCCGTCTGGGCGGGCAGGCGCTGCTTTGAGGCGGATCACGCCCTCCACGACAGCCGCCCCATGGGCGCATTGGGGGACATGGAGTGGACGCGCCGGCTCTTCAGCCCGGAGACCGTGGGCAATCGCATCGTCTCCAGCGAAGGCTTCAACGACTACTACGCGGGCTGGTACGACATCGGCTCGACCAAGATGATGCCGCCCATGCCATGGGACCCCGCCTGCGCGCCGGTGCCGATGACGATGCTGGTCTTCCACGACTCGTGCATCCACGACTGGTGGGAACTCCACAACTACAACGCGCATGACGGCTTCGGGCTGTCGGGGCTTCCGCACGGGATCGGCACGACCGGCTCCGGCCGGCCCGAACTGAAGGCCAGCATGGACGCCCTTTACGGCTGCCCGCCGAATCTGTTCCCCTTCGGCAAGCAGTATGCATGGGCAGACTTCGCTGCGCGCAAGAGCTACTCGTACACCGTCCGCCTGGACGACCCGACCGTGCAGACGGCTCTTCAGGCCGCTTTGCCGGTGGCCCGGCTGCACAAGACAACGGGCGTCTGCGAGCTCGCGTCGTTCGAGTTCCTCTCGGACGACCGCGCGGTGCAGGCCACCGAGTTCTCGGACGGGACACGCATCGTCGCCAACCTGGCTGAGCACGAGGCCGAAGTGCCGGACATGGGCGCCCTGCCGCCGCACTCCTGGCGCAGGCTCTGAGCGCGCCAGGACCTCGCTGTGGAGGAGGCTTCAGATGGGATGGCGGAGCCTGCCGGGCCAGGTGACAGAGGTGCACGTGGACGCGGCGCCGAGCGGTGAGCCGCTCGAGCTCTGGCGGCACGCGCTGGGCCTCGGCGGCGTCAACTCCCTGCCGCTGCCAGAGCGCGTGGTCGAGGGCGTCCACAGCCTGGGGCCGCGGCTGATCCGGATCTTCATCCAGGAGTTCTTCCAGGTCTACGGCGGGTCTGGCCGCTTCGACTGGAGCCGCCTCGATCCCTACATGGACGCGCTGGCCGCGACGGGCGCGAAGATCGCCGCCGCCATCACCATCAAGCCCCGGGCCCTCTACCCGGAGGTGGACCAGGCCCGGTGGCGCCCCCGCGACGTGGAGGAATGGCAGCACGTGATCCGCGAGCTCGTGCGCCGCTACTCCGTCCGGCGCCACCTCGTCACGCACTGGGAGATCGGCAACGAGCCCGACATCGGCGAGCACGGCGGCTGTCCCTACCTCATCACCGACCCGGAGGACTACGGCGAGTACTACGCCATGACGGTCCGGCCGATCCTGGAGGTGTTCCCCGGCGCTCGCGTCGGCGGGCCGGCCCTTGCGAGTGTCCGGCACGAGCTGCTGGCGGGCCTCGTCAAGTTCTGCCGCCGCACGGGCACGCGGCTCGACTTCGTCTCCTGGCACCTCTACAGCAACTCCCCCACCCAGCATGCGGACTCGGTGCGGCTGGCTCGCCGCGCAGTTGACATGTTCCCCGGTCCGCGGCCCGAGACGATGGTGACCGAATGGAGCTGCGGGCTGGGCGGCGAGGTCTCGGTCGAGGAGCAGGCGTGCGACCCGCGGCGGGCGGCCATTGTCGCGGCCGCCGTTGGAATGAGGTGCCGCACCGCCTGGGCCTGTTCGGCGTCAACGGCCGGGTCAGGCCGCAGTATTTCGTCTACCAGATGCTCTCGCGGCTGGGGGATGAGAGGCTCGCCGCCGATTCGTCGCCGGGCATGCGCGTGTTGGCCGGCCGCAGCGAGGGCCGAATCGGGGTGATGGTGGTCAACTGCGGCGCCGAGCAAGCCGCGGACTGCATCGCGGCCCTGCGGTTGCGAGGCCTCCGCCCCGGCGCGAAGTCCCTCACCGTCAACCGCTTAGACGGCGATCGTCGGTGGTGTGAGGACACGCTGGAACTCCGGCCCGTGGAGCGCCGCGAGGTATGCGTCGCGGAGGACTTTTCGTGCCAGGTCTACCTCCCGGCCGACAGCGTCGCCGCGGTCTGGCTGGAGGACGAACGCGCCGAACCGAGTGCAGGCTGGAACGCGAAGGAGCCCGCCCGCAACGGCTAAGGGGCCACTTCGATGGTGAACTCCTGCGTTGCCGTGCCCACGCGCTCGGTCGTGGTGCCGACCACCTCTTCTTGTCCCCAGCTCATCTTCACGACGTCCACCTGCCGCACTTCCCGGTCCGCGGTGGCGCTGATGACCACCTCGAACCTGCCGGGTGCGTCGGGCTCACCCGTCAGCAGTCCCGTCGCGGAGTCAATCGTGAGCCAGTCCGGGCCCTGCTCGATGGCAAACCGGGGATGCTCCACGTCCCAGAACGCCATCTTGGAGCCTCCACGGGATCGCACGTCGCCCAGCGAGCGGATGGAAGCCGCCTGGTAGCTGTACGGCTCGCCAACCCGGGCGGCCGTCACCGGCACGGTGTGGATGAATGGCCTGGGCGCAGCGGCGTAGGCCGAGGACCGGCTTCGGTTGCCGTTCCCGTCCACCGCTACCACGCGATAGAACGCCTTGTTGGCATTGGGCAGCCCAAGGCCCACGCTGACGACGGCCATCTGCGTCTCAGAGGTCTCGGCCACGAAGTTGGCGGGGAACGGCTGGGGCAGCATCTCGTCATGCTCGTCGCCCTGGTTCACGTTGTAAGGCACGTCGCTGACCGAAAAGCCTTTCTCATCGCTGCCATAGACCCGATACCTGGCCGGCGTCAGCCCCACGGGGTTCGGCCTCCAGCTAAGGGAGCCGATGCCCGTGGCGGGGTCGAAGTGGAGGGTCACGTCCAACGGCGGCGTCGGTCCTTCGGGCACGAAGCTCCAGATCGGGCTCCAGGGCCCCCAGACGCCGTTGGAGTCCATGGCCCGCACGCGCCAGTAGTAGGTGGTGCCCGGCGTGAGCAGTCCCACGCAGGGGAGCGTGTACTGCGGCTTGCCCTTGTCCGGCGTGCGCGAGACGAGCTTCCAGAAGTTCGGGGACAGCGGGTACTTCATGTCCGGCCGGTCAGAGAGCATGAAGTGGTAGT
>LJUE01000081.1 GCA_001303885.1 Planctomycetes bacterium SM23_32
CGGCATCATGGACCAGTTCGTCAGCGTCCACGCGCGGGCCGAGCACGCTCTCCTCTTGGACTGCCGGTCCCTGGAGCACGAGCTGCTGCCGCTGGACACCTCGGCGGTCCGCGTGGTGGTGTGCAACACGATGGTCCACCACGAGCTTGGCAGCTCGGCCTACAACGAGCGGCGGGCCCAGTGTGAGGAGGCCGCCCGGCTCCTGAGCGAACGCGTCGGCGGCGTGGAGCAGCTCCGCGACGTGACGGCCGAGGTGCTGGAACAGCACGCGGACGCGCTGGACGAGGTGCAGCTCAAGCGCGCCCGGCACGTGGTGGGTGAGAACGACCGCACGGTCCGCGCGGCCGACGCGCTCAAAGCGGGCGACTACCAGGCCTTCGGACGGCTGATGAACCAGTCCCACGCCAGCCTGCGCGACGACTACGAGGTGAGCTGCGAGGAACTGGACCTGATGGTGGAGCTGGCGGGCCGGCAGCCGGGCGTGCTGGGCGCGCGCATGGTGGGCGCGGGGTTCGGTGGGTGCACTGTCAACCTCGTCTTCGCCGAGCATGCCGACCGGGCCGTCGGGGGCATCCGCGAGGGCTACCGCGCCGTGACGGGCATCGAGCCGGAGGCCTACCAGTTTGTCGCGGTCGGCGGCGCCCGGGTTGAGAAGTGCTGAAGGACGGCTCCTACGCCCGCGCTTGCCCTGCCGCCCGGACCTCCGCCAGCAGTTCCCCGTACATGCGGCTCAGCGGCCGCTCCTCCGCGAGGGCCCGCGCCGCCTCGGATCCCTCCGCGAGCCGCCCCTCGTCCAGGTAATGCTCGACGAACCCCGCCAGTTGCGCCGCGTCCGAGGCGTCGTTCACGTAGAAGCCGTTCCGGCCGGGCGTGAGCAGCTCGTAGGCGCCGTTGAAGACGGACGTCAGCACGGGCAGCCCGCAGGCCAGGGCCTCGAACGTCACGTTGGCGCATGGGTCGTAATAGCTCGGCAGCGTCAAGACGTCGGCGGCGCCGTAGTAGCGGTCGGGGCGGTCCGTTCCCACGAAGCGGAGCCGTTCGGCCACACCGCGACGCCGCGCGTGGGCGCGGGCTTTTCGGGTCTGGCCCCTGCCCACCACGATGGCGAAGACGGGCCGCGGCATCGGCTTGAGGGCCAGTATGCCGAGCGCCTCGATCACGGTGTATAGCCCCTTGCGGCGCCAGTCATGCCCGACGAAGATGAGCACGAGCGCCCCCGGCGAGATGCCCAGTTCGCGCCGCACCGCCAGGCGATGCAGGTCCTTGAGCCGGGGGGTGAACCGGTCCGTGTCGGCGCCGTTGTAGACGACGCCGACGTGCTCCCTGACGCGGGGATAGTGGGCGATCACCTGGCGGCGCACCATGTCCGAGTTGGCGATGGCGCGCCGAGGCCCCTCGCCCGCGTAGAGGCGGTCCTCCACGTAGATTCGGATCCGCTCCCGCGGGCTGAGCGCGCGGTGGAGGCGGTTCAGCACGAAAGGCGCCAGTCCCCGGTAGCTCCTGTCGCGCTGTCTGACGTAGGCCCGCTGCACGCCGCCACCGAGTCGGACCACCTGCGCGCCCCAGCAGCGCTGGTCGCTGAAGGTCACGTCCGCGTCCTCGGCCGCGAGGGCCGCCCCCGACGCCCTGGCCAGGGCCAGGTCGCGCAGGGCCCTCGGCGCGCGCGGGACGTCCAGCCGCGCGGTCTCGATGCCGTCCAGATGGGTCTCAATGTGGGGACTGAGCACCTTGACCTGATGGCCGTCCTCGAGCAGGCAGCGGGCGAAGTTGACCAGGAAGGTCTCGGCGCCACCGCGCTGCACGAACTGCTTGCAGCAGAGCGTAATGCGCATGTAGGGGCCGCTGACAGAAGATGCCGCTGTGGGAGCCCGTGCGGCAGTACTATCCCGCAAAGGGGGCTTACGATGCAAGGTGCGGCGGTTGCAATGCGCCCAGCGCCCCGCTATATTCCGCCCATCGGGTGGAGCGTGGCTTGACCCCGTCTGGAGGAGCGGCAAGTGAGGCGCAACAGGGCCAACGGGTGGCTGCGGGCGGCGGTGCTGGCCGGCGTGCTGGTGATGTGTGGCTGTCTGAGCGAGCGGGAGCAGGCCGTCCTATCGCAGTTTCCGCGCAACCGCGTGTTCCTCCCGGCGTCCGTGCCCGAGCTGCCCGCCGAGAAGACAGACTACCTCGGCGAGTTCGACCGCAGCGGCACTCAGGACATCTGCCTGCTGGTGCTGGCGCCCGAGGCGGCCCTCAGCCGGCGCTATCACGCCGAGCACGACATGGTCCTGTTCGTCGTGGCCGGCAGCGCCGTGGTGAAGGTCGAGGAGACGCGCTACTTCGTCGAGCCGGGGGCCGCCGTCCTCCTGCCTCGGCTGACGGCCTACGCCGTCACGCCCCACGGGAGCCAGGAAGACTTCGTGGCGCTGATGGTCTTCACTCCGCCCTTCGACGGCGAGGATACCGTCCTGGAGGACTGAGCCTCATCGGGCCAGGCGGACGGTGAGCGTCTGGCCCTCGCGTATCGTCAACCCGCCGTCGAGCCGCACGTCGAGCCATTCGCCGTCGCTGACCGTCGAGCAGGGGAAGCCCTCTCCCTCGCGTTTCATGACGGCCGACGCATCGCCGAACCTCTCGCCCAGGCGCAGCCGCAGCGTCTGGAGGTCCTGGCTGCCGGCCAGCACCTGGAGTCTCACCTCGGCCTGCTCCGCGCCCACGCGCTGGCTGAAGGTGCCCCAGGCGGCCGCGTTCGACCAGAAGGTGCGGAAGTCGTCCGCGTGGACCTTGGGGTCAAACCGCATCAGCTCGCCCGGGGCGCTGTAGAAGTAGCCGCTCAGCGCGATGATGAGCCCCCAGCTCGACATGGCGCGGGCATAGTGGCTGCCGCACTCGAACTCGTCCCAGGGGTTGCGGCGGTGGCCGTCGTGACGGTCGCGGGCGCCCTTCACAATCGCCAGCCCCTCCCGAACGAAGCCCTCCATGATCAGATGGCTGGCGACCTGGTACTCGATGCCCGTCCACACCTCGTCGCAGTAGTGGGTGGGTATGAGCGGGCGGTTGCCCCGGGGCCACGAGCACATCAGCAGCCCGGCCTCGTCGTTCAGTGCGTAGATGCGCTGGGGGTTGGGGTGCTCCGCCAGGCTGGGGCGCCAGTTCTGCTCGAAGACGCTCAGCAGGGCGCTGCGGACGTTCTCCGGGCGGAAAAGGTAGCCCAGGTCGCAGATGGCGGCCAGCCACTGCCCGAGCATCTGGTCGGAGAGGCAGCCGTCGCCGAACTGCTCCGTCTTCGCCTTTGCGGGGTCGTATTTCTGCACGTAGTACTCGCCGTTGAACAGCTCCTGGTCCATCGTCGCCGAGCCCCGCTCGAAGAGGGCGCGGTACTCGTCGGCGTCCCCGTCCTCGCCCAGGTAACGCGCCATCTGCTCCGCGGCGCGCAGGGCACCCATGTAGAAGGCGCCGACGAGCGGGTTGGGCCCCTGGAACTCGATGTCGTAGGTGTTGTGCTGGATGCCTTCGGCAACGCCGTCGCGGTCGGCGTCCCACTGCTGCCAGGCATAGGCAAGTGCCTTCTTGACACGCGGCCAGATCTCTACGAGCCACCCGTCGTCGCCGCAGAGCAGCCAGTCGCGACAGGTCTTGATGACGCCGCCGAGCTGTCCGTCAGCGGCGGCGTGGAACTCCCAGTCTGAGGTGCCCGGCGGCAGCGCCAGCCGGAAGCACATCCGCCCGTCCTCCTCGCGCAGGTTGTAGCGGTAGTCGGTGGTGCGCATGGACCGCTCCAACGCGGGGAACAGGAAGGGCAGGGCCTGCTGGTAGTTCCAGACGTGCGTGCATGAGCCCTCGCAGCAGCCCCAGGTCTGGCCGCACCCTTCGAAGCCGTAGAACGTGCCGTCCTCCAGGCGCAGCACGGTCGGGCTCTTGAGCGTGGAGGTCTGGGAGCTGGCCGCGTCCAGGGCGCAGGCCGGCAGCGTGGAGCCGAACAGCGCGTCGTGGTAGGTCATGGTCTCGGCGCGCAGGCGCACCAGATTCTCGGCGACGTAGGCGGCCACCTCCCAGGCGTCGTCGAAGCGCGTGGCGTAATAGTTGCGCCACTGGGGCTTGCGGCCCGGCTCGGCCCTGTCCCAGTACTTCAGGAAGTTGGGGAAGTGCCAGGTGAGCAGCATGGGCACCTCGGCCGACCCGCCGGGCGCCAGCTCCGCTTTCATGCCGAGGGCGCAGATGCCGGTCTGGCCGTCGCGCGTCGGCTCGGCCATGTCAACGTTGTCGAAGCGGCCCCTTTCGGTGAGGCAGTCCCAGAAGACGTGGCCGGTGGAGAAGCCGCCCGCGCCGCCGATGTCGCCCGTGTAGGTCACGTCGTCCCACAGGGCGGCCAGGGCGAGGGAACCGTGCCGATGGGAGTCAGCGGGGTGCTTCGTCGAGTCCATGAAGAAGCCGCTCAGGCCGCTCTCGGCGCGGAAGCGGCTCCGATTGCCGCCCCACTCGCGCCGGTTCGCGTCGCCGCTGCCCGCGTAGCCCACTACGTTCTCCAGCGTCCAGCAGAGCATGGCGCGGGCCGGCTCGTGCGTCGGGTTGCTCAGCCGGTAGATGAGCACGGCCACCGGCAGGCTGGAGTCGAAGTCGTTGAGCGGGATGAACGGGTTGAAGGCCTCCAGGCTGGCCTCCAGCGGCATGCCCTCGTCCTGGAACTGGAGCCAGGCGAACGGGTACTCGCCGCGAAACGTGTTGGACTGCATGTGGGGGAAGCCTTCGCCGCAGTTGCAGCCGCTGCCGAAGCTGGCGCTGAAAGGGGGCAGCAGGCGCGACTCCAGGACCTTGCAGACGACGCCGTCCCGCGCCGTCTCCGCCCTCAGCGAAGCGAAAGTGAACTGGGGGCGGAAGCCCATGTTCGGGCGGTTGAATATCTCCCAGTCGCGCGGCTCGCCCCGGCCGCCCAGCGACACGCAGCCGGTGCCGATGCCGCCGAGCGGGAAAGCGATCTCGCGCAGGGACACGCCCGAGAACGTGCGCTGCGAGCCGACGGACAGAAGCTCTTCGTCCGAGTAGGGGATGGTTCTCTGGTGCTCAGGCATTGCTGCTCCTTTCACCAAGTCGGTTGCTGCGGCCCAACGGCCCGGCGATTGCACGGCCCGCGGCGCCAAAAAGCACAAGGCCGCCGCCCGAGCCCTTGCTCGAACAGCGGCCGTCGGCACGGCGGGGCCTTCATTGCTTCATGTCGGGCTTGCAGTGCTCCTTCCAGCCGTCGCCGGTGGGGCTGCTCAGATAGACGCCGTGGTGGGCGGCCAGGTTGACGACGAGGTCCTTGGGCGTCAGCTCCTCGCTTGTGTGGTAGAAGCAGCGGACCACGGGCACGCACTGGCCGTATGCCTCGCCGCTCTGGTAGCCGTTCATCTCCATGGTGGTCTTCTGCTCCCGCCAGCTCACGGTGCCGTCCCCGTTGCCGCCCAGCCGCACCTTGTCGGCGTCGTTGGTGCTGGCCCAGTAGCAGCGGGCCACGCAGAACTCGTAGATGTAGGAGCATGCGTCCAGCCGCGGATTGCGGAGCTTGTAGGGCTCGATGGCGTCGAAGCCGGGGAACTTGATCTGGTAGCCGCTCCGGGTGATCGTGAAGGCGGGCTGGCTGCCCCAGCCCTCCACCGTGTAGGTCCAGTTGTCCATGCCGGTCTTGTTGCGCAGCAGGTCGTCGGTCTCGCGGAACTGGCCGCTGTAGGGCGGGGTGGCTGTGCTGTGAAAGTAGCAGTCCCACGGCGGCTTGCTGCCTTCCTTGCCCTTATAGGGGTCGGTCGGGCAGACGTAGACCGCCGGGTTGTCTATGAACTCCGCATACAGCGCAGAGAGCCAGGGGCACTCCACCTCGAATGCCAGGGTGTACATCTCTTTGGCGATGCCGATCTGCTTGAGGTTGCTGATGCACTTCGCTCGCCGGGCGCGTTCCATGGCCGCCGTCAGGGCCGGCATCAGCAGGGCGGCCAGTATCGCTATGATGACGATGACCACCAGCAGCTCGATGAGCGTAAACCCCGCCCGTCGCCGCGCGGATACCATGGTCACACTCCACCTGAGGCACGCCGTCGTTCGCGCGACCGGGCTCTGGAGCCGCCGCACGGACGTATCAGCTTCTTGCACTCCCTCCGTGCCCAGTCTAATGCACGCGGCGGCGCACTGCAAGCATTACCACGGCCCGCCGGCAGACGCGCTTTCGGCGCACGCGGCGAGGCCGGTATAATCGGCCCGGCAGTTGGGACCGCTCAGGGAGGAAGCCGATGGGCCTGGCAGGCGT
Source organism: Planctomycetes bacterium SM23_32 (assembly GCA_001303885.1). Classification (GTDB taxonomy): domain Bacteria; phylum Planctomycetota; class Brocadiia; order SM23-32; family SM23-32; genus SM23-32. The sequence continues at coordinate 6,260 of LJUE01000081.1, forward strand.
GCTCGCCGCCGCGATCCACATCTACGTCATCGTCCTCATTGTGCGGGTGGTCTTCAGCTGGCTACCGGCAGAACACCGCGCCAACGAGTTCTACCGCTTCCTGTTCGCCATCACCGAGCCGGTCCTGCTGCCGGCGCGGCGCCTGCTGCCGGCCGTGGGCGGATTCGACGTCTCCCCGATCCTTGTCATCGTGCTGCTGGAGCTGATACGGGGTGCGCTGCTCAGGTAGGCGCAGGGCCTCATGGCACGGGAACCTGCTCCAGGACGCGCTCGACCACGTCGTCGGGCTCCACGCCGTCGGCCTCGGCCTCGAAGGTCAGGATGAGGCGGTGGCGGAGGACGTCCGGCGCGACCGCCTTCACGTCGTCGGGGATCACGTGCGCCCGGCCCTGGATCAGCGCTCTGGCGCGGGCGGCCATTACCATGTACATGGAAGCGCGCGGCGAGGCGCCCCATTCGATGAGCGGCGCCAGCTCATCGGGCGGATCCCGCGTCAGCCGTACCAGGTCTAAGACGTAGCCCCTGGCCCGATCGTCCACGTAGACGCCGTCCGCCACGCGGCGGAACGCGAGCACGTCCTGCGGCGCGAGCACCTTGTCAACGCCGACGGGCGGGTTGGAGACGGCCATGCGTTCCACGATCTCCAGCTCCTCCTCGCGGCCGGGGTAGGGCACCTTGAGCTTGAGGAAGAACCGGTCCACCTGGGCCTCGGGCAGGGGGTAGGTGCCCTCCTGCTCGATGGGGTTCTCGGTGGCCATCACGAGGAACAGCTCCGGCAGGGCGAACGTCCGCCCGCCGATGCTCACCTGGCGCTCCTGCATCGCCTCCAGCAGGGCGCTCTGCACCTTGGCCGGGGCCCGGTTCACCTCGTCGGCCAGGATCACGTTGGCAAAGATGGGTCCCCGGCGGGTGGTGAACTCCCCCGTGCGGGCATCGTAGATCTCGGCGCCCAGGAGGTCGCCGGGCAGCAGGTCGGGCGTGAACTGGATCCGGTGGAAGGTGGCGTCCAGCGCCCGGGCCAGCGTCGTGGCGCACAGCGTCTTGGCCAGCCCGGGCACGCCCTCCAGCAGGATGTGACCGCCGCACAGCAATCCGGTCAGCATGCGGTCGAGCAGGTCGTCCTGGCCTACGATGACGCGGTGGACTTCCGCCCGGAGCGCCGCCAGCCGGTCTCGCACCTCCTGTGCCGTGCGTTCCAGCGCATCGTCGGGTGAAGTGGCGTTCACTCAGTCCTCCGGGTCGGCGGATAGGGCGCGGATCAGCCCCGCAGTCGTCGCCATATCGGCCCCGGCCTCCCGCATCTCTGCCAGCGCGCTCTGGCCCTCCTCCTCGGCGATGGCCTTCACCGCGTCGCTCACTACGGTCACGGCGTAACCTCGCGCTCGCAGGCCGAGCACGGCGCACCGGACGCAGTACTCCGTGGTGACGCCGTAGACGCAGACGCGCTCGGGCGCGATGCTGTCCAGGACGTCCTCCGTCGCGGGCACGGTGAAGACGTCCAGGTTCTGTTTCTCGATGGTGAGCTGGCGCAGGTGGGCGTCCATCAGGCGGCGCACCTGCTCCTTTAGCTGCTCCGGTTCCAGCACCTCGCAGGGCTCGGCCAGCGTGGCGTCCAGCTTGCGCTGGCCCGGCGTGCCGGCCACGCAGTGCGGGCCGAATTCCTCGAACTCCGGGTCGTTCGGAGGGTGGGCGTCGGCGCTGGCAACGATGGGGATGCCCCGCCGGGCGGCGACCTGCGTCAGCGCTGACAGGTTCTCCACGATGAGGTCGGCCCGGGGCACGGACAGCCTGCCGTCGGGGTCCATGAAGTCGTGCTGGGTGTCAACGTCCCAGAAGAGGACCTTCTCAGTCATCGTGGCCTTCTCCCACCTCCCGGGCCAGTGACGCGAACTTGCGGCAGAGGACGTCGCTGGTCTGGACAGGGTAGGGCACCGGGTCGTCCAGCC
>LJUE01000082.1 GCA_001303885.1 Planctomycetes bacterium SM23_32
GGCTGCCGCCCCCGGCCGGGACGGCAAGGCTGCCCTGGAGAGTGCGCGCTCCTCAGCGCCGCGAGCCGAAGTGGGCAAAGGCCCGGTTGGCTTCGGCCATCTTGTGGGTGTTCTCGCGCCGCTCGTAGGCGGTGCCCTGGCGGCGGTAGGCGTCCGTCAGCTCATCGGCAAGGCGCAGGTACATCGGCCGGCCTTTCTTGTTGCGGGCCGCTTCGATGACCCATCGGATGGCCAGCGAGACGCGCCGCTTGGCCGTCACCTCGCTGGGCACCTGGTAGGTCATGCCGCCGATGCGGCGGGAGCGCACTTCGATGATGGGCGCCACGTTGCCGAGGGCCGTCTCGAAGACCTCGACCGGGTCGTCCCTGTCGAGCCGCTCGGTCACCAGGTCCATCGCCTTGTAGAAGATGCGCCGCGCGACGCTGGTCTTGCCCTCCCTCATCAGGCAATTGATGAACTTGCTGGCCAGCTTGCTCTTGTAGCGGGGGTCCGGCTCGAGGTACTCGTCCTTGAACTCGTAGTTCAGCGACATGTGGGCTCTTCCCTCTGCTGAGCAGGGCGGGCGTTAAGAGGTCCGCTTGGTGCCGTACTTCGAGCGGCTCTGCTTGCGGTCGTCCACGCCCATGGCGTCCAGCGTGCCCCGCACGATGTGGTAGCGCACCATCGGCAGGTCGCGCACGCGGCCGCCGCGCACCAGCACGATGTTGTGCTCCTGCAGGTTGTGGCCCTCGCCCGGTATGTAGGCGGTCACTTCGCGGCCGTTGCTGAGCCGGACCCGCGCGATCTTGCGCAGCGCGGAGTTGGGCTTCTTCGGCGTGCGCGTGGTGACGTAGAGACACACGCCCCGCCTCTGGGGGCAGTCCATCAGGTCGGGGCGCCTGCTCTTCTTCTTTGCTCGCTTGCGTCCGCTCCTGACGAGCTGGTTGATCGTCGGCATGCTTCTTCCTCAGCTGGCGTTCTGTGGGATTCGCCGGCCCATCAGCGGGCCGACGGACGATTCTAACTGGTCTCGGCCGGCGCTTCAAGCTCCCGCAGCGGCGCCGAGGGAGCCAGCCGGCGCACCTGGGACTGGTAGAACTCGGGGAAACCCGTCCCCGACGGTATCAGGTGGCCCAGGATAACGTTCTCTTTCAGCCCCTTCAGCGTGTCCACTTTGCCGGCCAGGGCGGCCTGCGTGAGGACGCGCGTGGTGTTCTGGAACGAGGCGGCGCTGATGAAGCTGTCGCTCGAGAGGGCCGCCTTGGTGATGCCCAGCAGCACGGGCTCGGCCTGGGCCGGCTCGCCGCCCTGCTCGATGACCTCCTGGTTGATGCGCCGGAAGCCGAACTTGTCCACCAGCTCATCGGGGAGGAAGTGCGTGTCCCCGGACTCGTTGACCTTCACCCGCCGGGTCATCTGCGCGATGATGATCTCGAAGTGCTTGTCGTCAATGGTGGCGTCCTGGGTGCGGTAGACGTTCTGTATCTCCTGCAGCATGTAGTTGTGCAGGGCCTCCTCGCCGCTGATGCGCAGGATGTCGTCCAGCACCAGCGGCCCGTCCACCAGGGGCTGGCCCGCCGTGACCTTGTCGCCGCGGTTGACGCGCAGGTGCTTGCCGGCCGGCACGGTGTGCTCGGACTGGTAGTCCGTCTCGGGGTCCTCCACCTTGATGACCGTGCGGCCGCGCTTGCGTTCGATGTCGGTCACCACGCCGTCAATCTCGCTGATGACGGCCGGCTCCTTGGGCGTGCGCGCCTCGAACAGCTCGGTGACGCGGGGCAGGCCGCCGGTGATGTCCTGGGTGCGCTGCACCTCGCGCAACGTCCTGGCCAGCCGGATGCCGGCCTTGATCTTCTGGCCGTTCTCCACCTCGACGATGGCCTTCTCGGGCAGCGGGTAGAGGCTCAGGATGTCCCCGCCGCTGCCCTCGATCAGTATCTGCGGGTGCATGTCGCCCTTGTGCTCCATGATGACCCTGCGGCTCGTGCCGTGGGCCTCGTCCCGCTCGATCTTCAGCGTCTTGCCTTCGGCGATGTCCTCGTAGCGGACCTTGCCGCTGACCTCGGCCAGGATGGGCGTGAAGTGCACGTCCCACTGGACGATCTTCTGCCTGTCCTTGACGCTCTGGCCCTGTTCGACCAGGACTTCGGCGCCCAGGGGCACGTTGTGGCGGTCGAGTTCGCGGCCCTTCTCGTCGGCGACGACGATCTGGCCGTGGCGGCTGATGCTGACGCGGCGGCGGTCGGGGTCCTGGACCACTTCGAGGTCCTCGAACTTCACCTCGCCCCCGCGCTTGGCGAAGATCTCGCTCTCCTCGGTGCCGCCGATGGCGACGCCGCCGATGTGGAAGGTGCGCATTGTCAGTTGCGTGCCCGGCTCGCCGATGGACTGGGCGGCGATGATGCCCGCCGTCAGCCCGCGCTCGGCCAGCTCCTTGCGGGCCAGGTCCATCCCGTAGCACATGGCGCAGACGCCCTCGGGGGCCTCGCAGGTGAGCGGCGAGCGGACGCGGATCTTCATCCGCTCGTCCAGCTCTTCGATGCGGCGGGCTATCTGCTCGGTGACCAGCTCGTTCTCCCGCACGATCACCTCGTCGTTGACCAGGTCCACGATGTTGTCCCTGGCCACCCGGCCGGTCACGATGTCGCGCAGCGGCACGGCTATCCTGTCGCCGCGCATCACGGGGCCCTTGGTGATGCCGTTGGCCGTGCCGCAGTCCCTCATGCTCACGATCACGTTCTGGGCCACGTCGGCCAGTCGGCGGGTCAGGTAGCCGCTCTCGGCCGTCTTGAGCGCCGTGTCGGCCAGGCCCTTGCGGGCGCCGTGGGTGGAGCTGAAGTACTCCAGCACGTCGAGCCCCTCGCGGAAGTTGGCTTTGATGGGGGTCTCGATGATCTGGCCGCTGGGTTTGGCCATCAACCCGCGCATGCCGGCCAGTTGGCTGACCTGCAGCGACTTGCCGCGCGCCCCGGACTCCATCATCAGGTAGACGGGGTTCAAGTAGGGCTGCCCCTCGCGCTCGTCGTTGGCCAGCTCGTCGAACATCTCCTTGGCCACCGCGTCGGTGGCGGCGTTCCACTCGTCAATGACGCGCTGGCGCCGCTCGATGTCCGTGATGGCGCCCTCGCGGTAGGCCGTCGTGATGCGCTTGATCAGCTTCTCGGTGTCCTTGAGGATGCGTTCCTTGTTGGGCGGGAGCTTGAGGTCTTCCATGGAGAAGGATATGCCCGCCTCGGTGGCCGCGTGGAAGCCCAGGTCCTTTGTGTCGTCGAGCATCTCGACGGTCTTCTGACGGCCGAGCCGCTCGTAGCAGTCGTGGATCACCCGGTTCAGGCCCACGCTGGCGAGCCGGCAGTTGTAGAAGGGCAGGCCCTCGGGCAGGATGTCGTTGAAGATGATGCGCCCCACCGTGGTCTCCAGCAGGCCCTCCAGGGGCTTGGGGGGGCCGTCGTCCTTCTCGACCACCTCTTCGACGCCCCGGGCGCGCACCCGCACCCGCGAGTGCACGTTGAGCCGCCCCTGGCCGTGGGCCATGTGCACCTCGTCGAAGCTGCTGAAGCACTTGGGCTCCCCCTGTTCGTCGCGCGGTTCCACCGTCAGGTAGAAGCAGCCGAGCACGATGTCGTGGGAGGGGCCGATGATGGGCCGCCCGCTCTGGGGCGTGAACACGTTGTGCGGGGCCATCATCAGCGTCTTGGCCTCGATCTGGGCCTCGACGCTCAGCGGCAGGTGCACCGCCATCGCGTCGCCGTCGAAGTCCGCGTTGAACCCCTTGCAGACCAGGGGGTGGAGCTTGATGGCGTTGCCCTCCACCAGCACGGGGTCGAAGGCCTGAATGCCCATCCGGTGGAGCGTGGGGGCGCGGTTCAGCAGCACGGGATGGCGCTCAATCACCTCGTCCAGCACGTCCCAGACCTCGTCGGTGCGCCTTTCAAGCTCCTTCTTGGCGTTCTTCAGGGTGTCGGCGACGCCCTTGTCCTTGAGCTTGCGGATGATGAAGGGCTGGTAGAGCTCCAGGCCGATCTTCTTGGGCAGGCCGCACTGGTGGAGCTTGAGCTCGGGGCCGACCACGATGACGCTGCGGGCGGAGTAGTCCACGCGCTTGCCCAGCAGGTTCTCGCGGAAGCGGCCCTGTTTGCCTTTGATCATGTCGGTGAGCGACTTCAGGGGCCGGTTGCTGCTGCCCATGACGGGGCGCTTGCAGCGGTTGTTGTCGAAGAGGGCATCCACCGCCTGCTGGAGCATGCGCTTCTCGTTGCGGATGATCACGTCCGGCGCGTTCAGGTTCAGCAGTTTCTTCAGGCGGTTGTTGCGGTTGATGATGCGCCGGTAGAGGTCGTTCAGGTCGCTGGAGGCGAAGTTGCCGCTTTCCAGCAGGACCAGGGGCCGCAGGTCGGGCGGGATGACGGGGATGACGTCCAGCACGATCCACTCGGGCCGGTTCTGGCTGTCCCTGAGGGCCTCGGCCTCGGTGAGCTGCTTGATGATCTTCTTGTAGCGCTGCTTGGAGCTGCACGTCTTCAGCTCGGCGCGCAGCTCGACGCAGAGCGTGTCCAGGTCCAGGTCCTCCAGGAAGCGCTTGATGCACTCGGCGCCCATCCGGGCCTCGAACCCCCGCTCGCCGTACTCGTGCTGGGCCTCGCGGTATTCCTCCTCGGTGAGCAGCTGGCGATACTCCAACGGGGTGTCCTTGGGGTCGGTGACGGCGAAGTTCTGGAAGTAGATGATGCGCTGAAGGTCGCTGCTCTTCATGGCCAGCAGGTTGGCCAGCCGGCAGGGCATGCTCTTGAAGAACCAGATGTGCACGACGGGCGCGGCCAGGTTGATGTGGCCCATGCGGTGGCGACGCACGCGGCTGTGGGTCACCTTCACGCCGCAGCGGTCGCACACGATGCCCTTGTGCTTCATGCCGCGGTACTTGCCGCAGCTGCACTCCCAATCCCTCTCCGGCCCGAAGATCCGCTCGCAGAACAGCCCGTCGCGCTCGGGCCTGTAGGTACGGTAGTTGATCGTCTCCGGTTCGGTCACTTCCCCGTAGGACCAGCTCCGGATGTCGGCCGGGGAGGCGAGCGATATCTTGACTGCGCGGTATTCGTTGATCCTGTCGTAGCCGCTGTCCAGCATGTGTGGATGCCTCGTTTCGGAGGAGGTTCCGGTCCCGTCGCTTGCCGCCCCGCCGGGCAGGCGCGCCGGCGGCGCCTCAGAGTCGCTCCTTCTCGAGTCGTATGTTCAGGCCCAGTCCGCGTATCTCGTTGCACAGCACCTCGAAGGCCACCGGTATGCCGGCTTCCAGCACGTTCTCGCCCTTGACCATGGACTCGTAGATCTTGGTGCGTCCCTCGATGTCGTCGCTCTTGACGGTGAGCAGCTCCTGCAGGATGTGGGCGGCGCCGTAGGCCTCCAGGGCCCACACCTCCATCTCGCCGAACCGCTGCCCCCCGCCGCGCACCTTGCCTCCCAGGGGCTGCTGGGTGATCAGCGAATACGGCCCCGTGGCGCGGGCGTGGACCTTGTCGTCCACCAGGTGCGCCAGCTTCATCATGTACATGTAGCCGACGGCGACGCGCTGGTGGAAGGGCTCGCCGGTGCGCCCGTCATAGAGGACGGTCTTGCCGTCCGCCGGCAGGCCGGCTTCCTGCAGGCACTCGCGGATCTCCTTCTCGGTGGCGCCGTCAAAGACGGGCGTGACCGCCCGGAATCCGAGCGCCTTCGCCGCCCAGCTCAGGTGCGTCTCCAGTATCTGGCCGACGTTCATGCGGCTGGGCACGCCGAGGGGGTTCAGCACGATGTCCACGGGCGTGCCGTCGGCCAGGAAGGGCATGTCCTCGACGGGCAGCATCTTGGCGATGACGCCCTTGTTGCCGTGCCGGCCGGCCATCTTGTCGCCCACCGAGAGCTTGCGCTTGGTGGCGATGTAGACCTTCACCATTTCCAGCACGCCGCTGGGCAGCTCGTCGCCGCTGGCGTACTCCATCAGGCGGCTGTCGCGCTCGGCCTTGAGCTCCGTGATCCGCTCGTCGTAAGGGTCGTAGACCTTGCGGACCTTGGCGTTGACGCGGGCGCCGCCGAAGTCGGACACGGTGGGATCGAACTCCTCCTGGAGCTCCAGCACGTCTTCCGGGTCCATGCCGCGGACGATCTCGAAGGCGCGGCCGCTGCGGGCGTCCACCAGGGTCCCCCCGACCTCCTGCTCCATGGCCTGGATGGCCTCGCGGAAGATGGCGGCGATCTGCTTGTCATAGTCCTGGCGGATCCCGGCCATCTGGGCGTCAACCTCGGCCTGCTCCTCGTCGCTCATGTAGGAGCGGCGGCTGAACCGCTGGGTCTCGACCACCACTCCCTCGATGCCGCTGGGCACGGTCAGGGAGTCGTTGCGCACGTCCTCGCCGGCCTTGCCGAAGATGGCGTACAGGAGCTTCTCCTCGGGGGTGAGTTCGCTGCGGCTCTTGGGCGCGACCTTGCCCACCAGGATGTCGCCCGGCCCCACCCAGGTGCCCTCCCGGATGATGCCGTGCTCGTCCAGGTTGCGCAGTTGCTGCTCGGAGACGTTGGGGATGTCGCGCGTGAACTCCTCTTTGCCGAGCTTGGTCTCGCGGATCTCGGCCTCGAACGCCTCGATGTGGATGGAGGTGTAGGCGTCGCCCTTCAGCAGGTTCTCGCTGATGACGATGGCGTCCTCGAAGTTGTAACCCTCCCAGGGCAGGAAGGCCACCAGCGCGTTCTTGCCCAGCGCCAGCACGCCCTCACAGGTGGAGGCGCCGTCGGCCAGCAGGTCGCCCGCCTTCACCTTCTGGCCCACCTCGACCAGGGGGCGCTGGTTGAGGCAGGTCTTCTGGTTCAGGCCGCGGAACTTCTTGAGCCGATACGTGCGGTCGTCCACCACGATCCGGCTGCTGTCCACGTAGGTGACTGTGCCGTCGCTCTCGGCGGACACGACCATGCCGGAGTTCCGGGCCACGGCCTCCTCCGTGCCGGTCGCCACCAGGGGGGCCTCGGTGGTGAGCAGAGGGACGGCCTGGCGCTGCATGTTGGAGCCCATCAGGGCCCGGTTGGCGTCGCTGTGCTCCAGGAAGGGGATCAGGCTGGCGCTCACCCCCACGATCTGCTGGGGCGAGACGTCCACGTACTGGATGTCCCGCGCCCTGACCTCGGAGAGGTCGCCGCCGTGGCGCATGACGACGGGCTGGTTCGGCTTAAGCTGGTCGAAGTCCAGGTCGGCCGGTGCGACGTAGGCCTCCTCCTCCTCGTCGGCGCGCAGGTAGTGGATCTCGCTGGTCGGCTTGAGGTTGCGCACGACGCGGTAGGGGGTGACCAGGAACCCAAACTCGTCCACGCCCGCATACAGCCCCAGCGAGGTGATCAGCCCGATGTTGGTGCCTTCCGGCGTCTCGATGGGGCAGATGCGCCCGTAGTGCGAGATGTGCACGTCGCGCACGTCGAAGCCCGCCCGCTTGCGGTTCAGCCCTCCCGGCCCCAGCGCGCTGAGGCGGCGCTCGTTGGTGAGCTGGCTCAGCGGGTTGGTCTGGTCCACGATCTGGCTCAGCTCGCTGCGCCCGAAGAAGTAGTTGATGGACGCGCTCACCGTCTTGCTGTTGATCAGGGTGCGGGGGGTGAACTTCTCGGGGTCCTTCAGGTTGATGCGGTCGGTCACGGTGCGCTGCATCTTCAGGAAGCCCTTGCGCAGCTGGTCGGCGGCCAGCTCGCCGATGGTGCGCACGCGCCGGTTGCCCAGGTGGTCTATGTCGTCGGCCTGGCCGACGCCCTCGCGCAGGCCGATGATGTACTTGACGGCGTTGATCAGGTCGTCCGGCCGGAGCGTCTGCTGGTCGGTGCCGACGTTCTCGGCGAACTTCCGGTTCATGCGGAACCGCCCCACCGCGCCGAGCTGGTAGCGGTTCGCATCGAAGAACTTCTCCCAGATGGTCTGGCGCGCCTTCTCCAGGGTAAAGGGCGTGCCGGGCCGCAGCTTGCCATAGAGCTCCTTGACGGCCGACTCGTGGGAGGTGCTGCGGTCCTGGGCCAGGGTGTTGACCACCAGGGGGTCGAACTCCTCGGGCAGCACGTCGAGCCGGCGCAGGCCGGCCTGGGCCAGTTGCTGGGCGGCCTCTTCGCTGATGCGCGCGCCGGCCTCCACCAGGCGGACATCCTCCTCGCCCGCCGTCACCGTGACGGCGCTGACGCGCTCGCGCAGCTTGGCGC
>LJUE01000083.1 GCA_001303885.1 Planctomycetes bacterium SM23_32
TGGAGCTGGGTGGGATCGGGCGCGCCGCCCGGCGTGGCCACGAGCATGGGCCAGCCCGGCGCCCGACCTACCGCCCGCGCCGTGTGGTCGCACATGGCCGGCACAGAGGCCGCCACGGCCGTGACGTGCGGGCTGAGGGCGGCGGTTACGATGGCCTGGCCGCCGCCCTGGCTGCCGCCGACCGCCAGGAAGTGCTCGCCGTCCCACTCCGGCCGGGACGCCACGTAATCGGCCGCCCGCGCACACGACAGATACATCCGCAGGAAGTAGCACGTCTCCCGGCTCTCGCGCCCCTGGTAGGGGTAGCCCTTCAGCTCGCCCGCGTCCAGATCGCTGTAGTACTCCGGGGGCCTGCCGTTCTCGATGGCGTGCGCGTTGACGTTGAACGCCAGAAAACCGCGCTGCGCCGGCCCGGTCACCCAGGGCGTCTGGAGCGAGTAGACGCCGGCCCACTGGAGCTGGAGGTGCGCCGGGAACGGCCCCTCGCCCGGCGGCTTGGCCAGATAGCCGTGGATCTTCGTGTCGTTGATGTTGTCGAGGGTCACGCGGAACAGCTCGACGCCCGCCACGTTGGTCGGCAGCCGTTCGACCTCCGGGTTCATCGGGACGTCCGCCAGCCGGGCGAGCTGGCCCTGCCAGAACTCCTCGAAGTCCTCGGGCGGCGACATCGAGGGCCGGATGAGTTCCGGATCGAAGGCCGCCCCGGCCACCGTCTGCACGGGCGGCCCCTGCGCCGGTGTGTACGTGGCCCTCAACCACAGCACGCAGGGCTCCTCCCGGGTGGCCGTGAGGCCGGCCTGCCCGTCCTGCGTGACGACCGTTCGCTTCTCGGAATGCCAGAACGCGTCCGTGGACAGCTCGCACTGGACTTCCGCACCGTCCACCGGCTGGCCGTCCCCCGTCAGCTCGACCGTGAACTCGACCGGCTCCGCCCTCCGGTAGACGGCCTCCGGACGGTCCGTGCGCACGGCGAGCGAGAAGGCGGCGTCCGCCGCCAGCACGGGCGCTAGATGACAGACGATCGCAGCGACCACGGCAAGGTGCAATCGCAGCCTTTTCATCTTTCGGTTGCCTCGCTGAAGGTGGCTCACAGGAGCAGGCAGCAAAGCGGTGCATTCTACGCCCGGCATCAGGGGAGCGCAACGGCCCGCGCAAGCCGTTTGACGGCCGGCGCCCGAGGCCCTATCGTGCTCGCAGTGCAACTTGCAGGAGCGAGGAAGGCGACCATGCGCAGCACGCGGAAGTGGTGGGTCCTCCTGGCAGCGGCCTGCTGGCTGGCGAGCCGGACACAGGGGGTCCCGAACGCATCGTTCGAAGAGGGCACCGATGCGCCGGCCGGCTGGCAACTGGAAGGTGCGGGCGCTTGGCTCGACCGCGACGGCGACCACTACGTGACCGTCACCGGCACGGGGGAGAACTCCGGCTACTGGCGCACGACGGAGCCCGTGCTGGCGCCCGACACGCTCTACCGCATCCGGTTCAGCGCGGAGGCACGCGGCAGCGGGGGCGTGGTGATCGGCGGGCCGAGCTTCTGCAACCGCGATTCCCCCCCGGCCCCCGGGTGGCAGGAGCGGGGCTTCGTCTTCCGCTCGCCCGGCCCGGAGCGGACCGAGGGGGCCTTCCTGCGGTTCGGCCAGTGGTACGTGCGGGGCGTCGTCGGCATTGACGACGTGCGGCTCTCGCCCACCGAGCCGGTGCATCGGCGCACGGGCGACGTCGTGCTGGGCGAAGGGGAGTGGCTCGACGGCGCGGAGTACGGCTTCGAGGCCCCGCTGGGCGGCGAGGGCTCCAACGACTCCCGGCCCCTGCACCGTTTCACCGCGGGGTTCAACACCAACCGGTGGGTCCTGGGGCCGGGTGACGAGGTCGTCTATCGGCACGAGGTCCCGGGCGCGTCGCAGCTCGGCGCGCGGGTCGAGATGAACTGCACGTACCACACGCGCGGCGCCGGCGTCCTGGAGGCGAGCTGGGACGGGAGCGAATGGCACCGCCTGGCCCGCTTCGACGGCCTCGGGGCGGTGCGCGCCGACCTGCCGGCCGGGCTGCTGCCCGCCGAGACGGTCTACGTGCGCATCATGGCGGCCGACGAGGCGAGCGGCGAGCCGGGTTCGTTCCAGGTCAGCCGATACGGCTACGTCGCCCGGCTCGGCACGGAGTTCGCCCACGTGGAGGGCGCTACGCTCTACCCTGACGTGACGCAGCGGGACGCCGGGCTGAAGGTGGCGATCCTGTCGGCCGGCGAGGGCCTGGCGCTCAGCGTGCGCAACGCACCGTCACGCCTGAGACCGGACGGCCCGCCGAATCCGCGGTCCGGATGTCGGCAGGCCCGTCCGAGGAGGTATCGGTGAGCGTTCCCCTGGCCGGCAGGGGGGTCGGGCTCAACGCCATCGTGCTGGAGGTCCTTGAGGACGGCGCGCCGCTCTACCGCGCCGGCATGGAGCAGCCGCTCAGCCCTCTGGACGACGCGAGTTTCGGCCGCCGCCTGCCTTCCGGCGGGCCTGTGGCGCTCTGGTGGTGCGAGGGCGCCTACAAGGTGTCCCGAACGCGTCCGGCCCCCCGGGAGTCGGGCGACGCCGTGCGGCTGGAGGCGGCCCGCAACGAGTACGAGCCCGCGCAGATCGTCATCCGCCCGGACAGGGACCTCCGCAACGTCCGCGTTCGGGTGGGCCACCTGAGTCGCAGCGGAGAGCCGCAGACGCGCCTGCCCGCCGACAACATCGCCGTCTCGCTGGTGGGATACGTGAATGTCACCCGCCCGACGGACGCCGGCGGCGCGCGAGGCTATTGGCCCGACCCGCTGCCGCCCTTCGCGCAGGGCACCGACCTGCCGGCGGGCCGGAACCACCCCCTCTGGCTGACGGTGCACGTGCCGCCCGACCAGCCGGCCGGCCGGTATGAGGGGGAGATCATCCTCGAGGCGGAAGGCTGGCGCGCTGCCGTGCCCGTGGAGGTGAAAGTCTGGGACTTCGCCCTGCCGCGCGAGCCGCGCCTGCAGACCGCTTTCGGGCTTTCCCATCACCTCATCCGAAGGTACCACAACCTGGAGACAACGGAGGAGCTGCGCGCGGTGCTGGACCTCTACCACCGCGACTGCGCCGCGCATCGCATCGCGCCGTATGACCCGGCCCCGCTGGACCCGATCCGCGTGGAGTTCAACGCGGGCGGCTGGACGGCCGGCGATTACGACGCCTCGACCGCCCACGCCGGTCAGCGTTCGCTGCGGGTGACCGATGACAGCCCCACAAGCTCGATCGCCGCTTCGAGCGAGGACCTCATCCCCCTCGACACGGCCGTGGATCACCACCTGTCCTGGTGGGTGAAGACCCAGGACGAGGGGCAGCCCTACCTGGTGACGCTGGCCCAGCACGATGAGGCCGGGCAGTGGATCTGGGGGAACAACGTGGACGTGCCGTGTGTCGGCTCCGGGCGGTGGGAACAGGTCGAGGCGCTGGTGCCTCCAGAGCGTTTCAACGAGCGGACGCGCTTCGTGGGCATCGCCCTCAGGCCCGCGCCGTGGAGCGAGGAAGGCGAGGCGACGGGCACGGCCTGGTTCGACGACGTGCGCCTCGCGGCCGAGGGGCGCCAGGAGAACCTGGTGCGCAGCGGCGACTTCGAGCTGGGAACCGCCTCGCTGGAGGCCGAGGTGGACTTTACGGCGTTCGACCGGCAGTGCGAGCGCTGCCTCGACGAGCTGGGGTTCAACACGCTGATGGTGGGCCTGCGCGGCATGCCGGGGGGCACGTTCTACGCCCGCCGGCCGGGCCGGGCGGGCCCCTTCGAGCAGGGCTCTGCCGAGTACGAGCGGCTCATGGCGAGCCAGGGCCGCCAGATAGTGGAGCACCTCCGAGGCAAGGGCTGGCTGGGGAAGGCCTACTGCTACTGGTTCGACGAGCCGGAGCCCAGGGACTACGCGTTCGTGGTCGAGGGCATGGAGCTGCTCCAACGGGCCGCGCCGGGCCTCACGCGCATGCTCACCGAGCAGCCGGAGGACGAGCTGGCCGGCCACGTGGACCTCTGGTGCCCGGTGGTGGGGGCCGTCTCGCGCGAAGCCATTGCCGAGCGCAAGCGCCACGGCGAGCGGCTCTGGTGGTACCTGTGCACGGCGCCGAAGACGCCCTACATCGGCCTGTTCATAGACCGGCCGGCCGTTGACCTGCGCGCGTGGGCGTGGCTCTCCCGCAAGTGGGGCATCGAGGGGCTGCTGGTATGGTCGGCCAACTACTGGACCAGCCCCACGGCATTCCCGGGCCCCGAGGTCCAGAACCCCTGGGACGACCCCATGAGCTACGTCACCGGCTACGGGCGCGAGCGCGGCCAGATCGGCTACTGGGGCAACGGCGACGGCCGGTTCCTGTATCCGCCCAACCGCGACGTGAACAACGACGCCGGCAAGCACCTCTCAGGCCCCGTCTCGTCGCTGCGCTGGGAGATGCTGCGGGAGGGCGTCGAGGACTACGACTACTTCCACCTGCTGGCCGAGCTGGCCCGCAGGGCGGAGGGGGCCGGCGCGCCTGCCGGGCTGCTGGCCCGGGCGCGGGCGCTGGCCGTGGTGCCCGACGCGGTGATCACGGACGGCAGGACCTACTCGAATGACCCGGCGTCGCTCTACGCGCACCGTCACCGGATGGCGGAGGTGATCGAGGAGCTGTCCCGCACTCTCAGAGGGGAGCCATAGGCGGCGGGGGTGTCCTGTGGCCTTCATCCTCCTGCGCACCGCCGCTCTTTCAGTCCCGTCCGGACGGGCCGCAGTGCCGATCTGGCAGTGGAGCTTCGGCATTGGTAACATGAGCCGCGCGCGGCGGCGCTTCTTGGGAGAATCCCAGCACCGGGACGTCGTCCGTGGCAGTCGGCTCCTCACCAGACCGAACTCGATGTGGGGTGAATCATGGACGCCAGGTCCGCCCGAACGGTTCTCTGCTGCATGTTGGCTCTGCTCCTGCTCCTGTCGGCCCGCTCAGCAGGGGCGGCCAGCTTCGTGAGGTGGACGGCGGCCGGGCAGGGCCTTGACCCGGGCACAGGCGAAGGTGTCATCGAGGTGACCGCCGGGGGAGACCCGCCCGTTGCCTACGCCATCGTTGAAGGCGTCGGTCTGTACCGGTCCGACGACCTGGGCGACTCCTGGGTGCGTGTGAAGGGCGACGCGCCGTGCGCGGCAGATCCGTACGCTGTCACGGCGAGTCCCGTCGCCGGGCTGACGGCGTATGCTGCGCCCCGGGCGTCGGGCGGCGGGCTCTACGCAACGGCCGACGGGGGCGCTAGCTGGCAGAAGATCGGCTCGGCGGCCGAGGGGATGGCTTCGGACGACGTGGAGTGGGTGACCGTCTGGGCCGAGGACCCCGACCTGCTGCTGGTCGGGCATCGGACCGGGACGGCGATCTCGGTCAGCAGGGACGGGGGCCGGTCCTGGAGTGCCAGCGACATGGGGGCGGAGGTGGCGGGCCAGCTTCCGCTCGTCGTCGGCCCGGGCTGGTGGGTGGTGGCGTCGCGGGCGCAGGGCGGCATCCGCTGGACGGAGGACGGCGGTGCGACGTGGGCCGCCGGCGAGGGCAGGACCGACTACTTCGGCGAGCGCCTGCCGGTGATCGCGACGGGGGACTGCCTGTTCGCATCGAGCCATCACGGCACCAATAAGAGCACCGACGGCGGCAGGACATGGACCTATCAGATGGAGCGCCACGCTCGTGTGATCGGCACGATGGGCGCCAAGCTGTTCCGCGAAGACCGGCGGCCGCTGCGTGGCGAGAACGCGCGCATGCTGACGATCGCGATCAGCGACAACTACGCCAACAGCTGGGAGGACGTGACGGGCGCTCTCACTGAGGTAGTGCCGCCTGCGCTGCGACCGCACATCACCATCGCCAACAGCATTGATCCCTATGCGCACGTGCGCATGGCTACCGCCTGGTGTTCGCTTCCCGAGAGCCGAACGGCTCTCCTTGCCCTCGGCAGAGCCGGGCTCTACCGCGGCGTCCTGATGCGCACGGCGCGCGGGCCGCTGATCGTGAGGCCGGCCGCCAGCCCCATGTCCGTGCTGGAGGGCGAAGAGGGGGTCGCCGTGACGCTCAGCGCCATGGCCAGCCCCCGCAGCGGAGCGATCGAGCGGGTCTACGCGGACCTGGCGTCCGTCGGCCTTGGAGAGGTCGCTCTGCTGGACGATGGAACCCACGGCGACGGTGCGGCGGACCTTTGCCATGCCGGGCGCCGTCTCGGCCGGCGACAAGGCGATCGGCATTGTGGCCGTTGACGACGCCGGCCGCACGGACAGCACCGCACTCGCTCTCAAGGTCTCCTCGCCCGATGACCGCATGCTCGTCTGGGACGGCGACACGTTCGCCTCGGGGCTCAGCTGGGTGGACCCGGCCGGCGGCTTCAGCTACCTGAGGCCCCAGAGCGAGGTCTACCACAGCGGCAAGGTCGCACTCGAGATGTGGTGCGACGTCCAGGGCGGCTCGATGGGCGGCGGCTGGAACTGGCACGGCTGGTACCCGGACAACGCCGGCAGCGACGTTCGCGCCTTCCGCAACCTCTCCTTCTGGGCGAAGGCGGAGGGCGAAAGAAAGCGCGACTTCGACGTGTCCCTCGTGTGCTCTACCTACAGGACCAGGACGGCCGCCGTCAGCGCGTCGGCCTATGTCCGGCCGCCGGACGCCGACCTGCTGGATGGCCAGTGGCACGAGGTCATCATCCCCATGGCGGACCTGCTGTCCGGACCCGACGTCAGGTTCGACGCGTCCAGGGCCTGGGAGGTGGACCTGAACACGTGGGCTCCTCAGCCGGGCAAGTTCAGCCTCTTCATAGATGAGATCGGCTTTGACAACCGGCGCGTGCGGCCCCGGTCCGTGACGGTCTCTGCCCCCGAGCCGCGGGAGGCCCAGGGCGCGAGAGGCGCCCCGGCCGACGTGACGGCGACGGTGGACGTCGCGGCGGCGGGGGCGCCCATCAGCCCCGGGATATATGGCGCCGCCATGGGCGATAGGAAGCTGGCGAAAGAGATGGGCCTCACGATGCTCCGCGCGGGCGGCAACCCGGTGACGCCCTTCAACTGGAAGAAGGGCTTCTCCTCGAAGGGCGCCGACTGGTTCTTCCAGAATGAGGGCGCCGAGACGACCCCCGACCGGACATGGCTCGCGACCTTCCACCGGGCCAACAAGGAAGCCGGCCTCGGATCCTACCTGGCCGTCCCCATGATGGGCCGGGTGGCGAAGGACGGCACTTCGGTGGCGTTCGACACCCGCAAGCACCAGGGGCAGGACTCCTGGGCCGGGCAGGCCCAGCCGACCGACCGCCTGCCCTACGCCGGCGGGGGTACGCGCGGCGGCCGGCCGATCGAGGCCGACCCGGACGGCACCTCCGTGCCCATGTCGGCCCAGGAGCAGACCGACATGCTGCGCTTCATGGTCGAAGACATGGGCTACGGCCGCGCCGAAGAGGGCGGGATCGGCATCATCGCGCTGGATAACGAGCCGAACCTCTGGCACGCCACCCACCGCGGCATGCGGCTGAAGGGATGCTCGTTCGACGAGCTCTGGGAGCGCACCCGCGACTACGCTTCGCGCTACAAGCAGATAGACCCGACCGTGAAAGTCGCCGGGGGCACCTTCTGGGGCTGGACGGCCTACTTCTACTCCGGGCTCGACGCGCAGCTGGTGGGGCGGGGCGAGGGCGGCTGGGACGCCCCGCCGGACTTCGTCGCTCACGGCCGAGAGCCGCTGGTCAAGTGGTGGCTGAAGGAGCTGAAGGCGCACGAGGAGCAGACGGGCGAGCGCCTGGTGGACATCCTGGACGTCCATTTCTACCCGCAGACCGGCATCTACATGGCCGGCACGCCGAACGCCCCCGACGTGATGGAAGGGCGCGTGCAGGAGACACGGGTGATGTGGGACCCGACATGGCGGGACCCGTCCTGGATGGGCGCCGAGACCGACAACGTGCTCAAGGTGATCCGCCTGATGAAGGAGTGGATCGCCGACTGCAACCCCGGCCTCGAACTCGCGCTGGGTGAGTACAACTTCGGCGGCGACAGGGACGTATCGGGCGGCGTGGCGCAGGCGGAACTGCTCGGGGTGTTCGCGCGCGAGGGGCTCGACTACGCCTTCTACTGGTTCTTCCCGGCGATGAACAGCCCGCAGTACTTTGCTTTCAAGATGTTCCGCAACCCGGACGGGCGGCACACGGCCTTCGGCGATGTCTATCTGCCCAGCGAGGTGAGCGCTCCCAGCGACGTGTCGGTGCACGCCGCGCGGGACAGCGCGACGGGGCGCTTGACGTTCGTGCTGGTCAACAAGCGCGCGGCCAAGCCGGCGCGGGTGACGCTGAAGCTGAGCAGGCCGGTGCCGGCCCAGGACGTGACGGTCTACGAGTACAGCGCGGCGGACAAGGCCTGCATCGGCAAGCTGCCGCCGCGGCAGGTGCAAGGCGAGAACCTGACGGTGGACCTTCCGGCGATGAGCGTCCTGCGGTTCGACCTGGCGCCATAGGCTCCCCCCGTTTGCGGGTTCGCCAGCTCTCGTGCCGGGCATGATGGGCTCATCCTTGGCCCGTCTCCTACGGCGAGCACTGAATGGCCGCCTGCCACGTCACCGACGAGGCCCCATGCCACGAGCGTCGGCAAGGGCACTTCGCAGCGGCGGTTGTCGGGCTCGGTGTTGCGGCCGTCCGGGTGGAGCGCTTGCGGAACCGGCTGCCGGCCGCTAAACTCCGCGTTCGCTGCTCGCGGCCGGCGTGTGCTGGGCGGGTGCCGTCCCGGGCAGGGGACCTGACCGGACAAGCGCGATGGGAGGCCGTGCATGAGAGTGCTCTTTATCGGCGGGACGGGGCTGATCAGTTCGGCGTGCACGGAGCTGGCCGTGCGGCGGGGCTTCGTGCAGCGCGACGTCGAGCTCTTCGGGGGGAAGGTGCGGCAGTACATATTCATAAGCTCCGCCAGCGCCTACCAGAAGCCGCCGCTGGACTACGTGATCACCGAGAGCACGCCGCTGGTCAACCCCCGGTGGCAGTACTCGCGCGACAAGGCGGCCTGCGAGGACCTGCTGATGCAGGAGCACCGCCGCGGCGGCTTCCCCTTCACCGTCGTGCGGCCGTCTCTGACCTACGGCCCGAGCATGATCCCGCTGGCGGTGAACAGCTGGAGCCGGCCCTACACCATCATCGAGCGCATGCGGGCGGGCAGGAAGGTCATCGTGCCGGGCGACGGCACATCGCTCTGGACGGTGACGTGGAACGGCGACTTCGCGAAGGGCTTCGTCGGCCTGCTGGGCAACCAGCGGGCCATCGGGCACGCCTTCCACATCACCTCCGACGAGGTGCTCACCTGGGACCAGCTCTACACCGAGACCGCCCGCGCGGCCGGCGCGGAGCCCAACCTGCTGCACGTCGCGAGCGAGTTCATCATCGCCTTCTGCCCGGACCAGGAGGGCAACCTGCTCGGCGATAAGGCCGTCACCGCCGTCTTCGACAACTCGAAGATCAAGCGCTTCGTGCCCGGCTTCGTCGCGACCACCACGTTCGCGCAGGGCGTCCGCAGGGCGCTGGCCTGGTTCGAGGCCGACCCGGCGAGGTGCGCCGTTGATGAGGAGGCGAACGCCACGTGGGACCGCATCATCGAGGCCTACGAGTCCGGACTCGCCAGTGCCGGAGCCTGAGTACGAAGGGGAAGGGGCGATGAGCAAGACCATCGGAATGGGCATCCTCGGCTGCGGCGACTACCTGCGCTGGGAGAAGGGCGCCATAGCGGCCAGCAAACGGATCGCCGTGAGGGCGCTCTTCGACCCCCGCGCCGAGCGGGCCCGGCGCTACGCCGAGCTGCTGGGCGGCGAGCCGGCCGAATCGGCCGACGCCGTGCTCGACGACCCCGACGTCGAGGTCGTCTGCCTCTTCGTGCCGCCGTGGCTCCGCAGGGACCTGTTGCTGAAGGCAGTGGAGGCCGGCAAGCACGTCATCGCCGTCAAGCCGCTCGGCCCGACGGTCGAGGAGTGCGGCGAGATGGTGCGGGCCGCCGAGGCGGCGGACGTGCTCTGCTGCGTGCAGTACCGCCGCACGGGCAACGCCGTCCTGGAGACCTGCAAGGACGTCTTCGAAGGCGGCGAGCTGGGGCGGCTCGCCATCTACCGCCAGGACTGGATGCACCACTACCCGCAGTGGAACGACTGGGCGACCGACCCGGCCAGGAACGGCGGTCCGTTCATGGACGCCATGATCCACAACCTGAACACCGCCCGCTACCTGATGGGCCGGCCCGTGACGCACTGCACATACTTCTCCGAGGACTTCGCGCACCCGGACCTGAAGTGCAACGACACCGAGCTGATGAAGGCCGACTTCGCCGGGGGCGGCACGGCGCTGCTGTTTATCACCTGGGCGGCGGACCTGGCCGTCTACAGCACCGAGGGCAACGACCGCGAGCACGTCGAAGTCCTCTACATGGTCACCGACCAGGGCTGGCGGCTGACCGAAGAGCACCGCAGCGGGGAGCAGCTGATCGTCGCCTCGCGCGAGGGGAGGGAGCGCCTCTTCCGCCCGCAAGCACTGCCGGCCACCTTTTACGACCGGTTCGCCGAGGCCGTCGAGACCGGCGGCCCGCTGCCGCGGGACGTGCCCGACGTGCGGGCGGCCTACGAGGACGTGAAGCTCGTGCGTGACGGCGAGGCCAACCCGGGCGTCCGCATGGCCGTGGACCTATCGCTTGTCGGCCAGTAGCCGGGCGACCTCTGCCGCCCCGCCCGAGGCGGACGGGCTCGGCGGTCGGTCCATCTTCTTCGCCGTTCTTGCGGGAAATGGGCGTACTGCTGGGCTGATGGGGCCTGAGGACTGGAGGACGAGGCCCATGAGGTGCCTGAGTGATCCTGGAATGGCCGCACCCGCGGTCGCCCTCCTGCTGTGCTGCCTCGTGCTGCCGGCGCTGGCGGACACCTTGCGCGTGGCAAGGGACGGCCAATGGACCAGGATCCAGGAAGCCATCAACGCCGCCCGCCCCGGGGATACCGTGGAGGTGGCGCACGGACGCTATGCCGAGACGGTCACGATCGCCAAGTCCGACCTGACTCTCCGGGCCGCCCCAGGGGACCTGCCCCTGATTGACGGTGCCGGGGAACGGGAGTACGGCATCCATGTGCCCCGCGACGTGGCCGTCGAAGGCCTGCGCATCGAGGGTTTTGAGGTCGCACGCCAGACGCGGAAGGGCATCTTCATCGAGAGCCGCGCCAGCAGGGGCATCGGCATCAGCGGCAACGTCGTCCATCACATGCGGGAGAAGGGCATTGACGTCTGCGGAGCCGAGCATCTGATAGAGGGCAACGTCATCTACATGATCGGCAACGACCAGGAGGCGATGGGAATCCGGCTGGAGCAGACGCGCGACTGCGTTGCCCGCGATAACGACGCCTTCCTGTGCAAGAAAACGGCCATCCGCGACCAGACGGGCGCCGGCAACCTGATCGAGAGCAACCTGATGCACATGTGCTGGTGCGGACTCGACTTCAACGCCTCGTCAGGCGCCAGGGCCCTCAACAACTGCATCTACTGCAACCTGACGGGGTTCAACCCCAAACACCTGAAGGGCAACGTTGGCTGGAACCTGTTCCGGCACAACAGCCTCTACGGCAACCGGGGCGAGAACGTCTGCATTGCCGTCAACCGCGCTGACTGGCTGCCAGACACCGGCCCCGACCTGGACTGGCTGGACATACAGAACAACATCCTCGGGCCCTGCGGTTACACGCATCTCTGGAACCGGCCGCAGATCGTGGGCGAGAACGTGGTCGTTGACAACAACGTCTACTGCGGCGAGCCGGGCTGGCCGCCCCACTTCTACCAGACGGAGTGGCATCGCTCGAAGCGGCCCGGACTGACAAGCCTGGCCCGGATGCAGGCCGAGACCGGATTCGGCACATCGGGTCGGATCGCGGACTCGCCCTTCCTCGATCCCGAGCACGGCGATCTCGACTACGCCGACGACAGCCCGCTCGCGTCCCTGGGCGCCGACCTCGGGGACCCGCGGGGCAGGCAGCTCGGTGCGCGCGGTGTCCGGCGGCCGGTCACGCGCTTCGTCCGCGTGGCGATGAACGCCGTGGCCGCCTCGGTCAACGAAGGCCTGATGCACTACACGACGGACGGCCGCTACTACACTGAGTGGCACTCGGGGACCGGAACCGAGGACCAGTGGATCACCTACGAGCTCACTGACCGCCGGCCGTTCACGCACCTGATCCTCGTCCCGGTCGGGCACAAGGTCGAGTTCAACATCCGGCGCTACGAGTTCCTCGTCTCCGAGGACGGCCACCGGTTCGAGATGCTCTTCCGAGGAGAGAACAACGACTCGGGCAGCACCTTCATCTATGAGCTGGACGAGCCCGTTGCGCCGCGGTTCCTCAAGCTGCGCATGCTGGAGAAGTTCCCGGACGACGGCCTGGACTGGACGCCGGCTAATCTGCAGCTCGACGAACTCATGGCAGGCTTCTTTGAGCCGAGCCTGGACGCCGTCCCCCGCCTCGGAAGGCCTAACACGAGCAGCCGCTGAGCGGCGAGGGAGGCCCTGGGGCACTCCTTGACGCTCATGACGCGCTGCTATACGACGACGTCCGTGGTAGAGAAGCTCGACGCCGTGGGGCGGATCAGCTCCGCCAGGGAGACGCCCTCCACGTAGCCCATGGTGAAGTGGGCGCGGCCCATGCCGCCCTCGCCGAGGTTCGTGGGGATCTCATAAGGGCCGAACTTTGCCATGGGCCATCCCCTGCCGATGGGCGGCGGAGGGCAGACGTCCCCCGTGGGTGAATATACCGGAAGGCCGCCCATCTTGCACACGGGGCGCCGCGTCGCGCGGTCCTATGGCTCGACGACGGTGAACGGGACGGCGGGCAGGATGCCGATGGACGACCGCCTGGTCGCGGGAGCGTCGGGATTGCCCTTGCGCTCCTCGTCGCTGACCTCCCACTCGGCGAAGCCCTCGACGATCAGGTTGCCGGCCAGCCCGGCCTGCGCCGCATCCCCCTCGGTCTGCACCGTGAAGGTGATGAGGTCCGCCGCACTGGCGAAGCCGCTGATCGTCAGTTTCTCCTTCGGCTCGACGACCTGCATACCGACGATCGGCACGCGCCAGCCGGGCGTCTTGCACCGCACCGTCGCCGTGCCCCCCACGGGGATTGGCACCGGCTCGTCGGCCTCGGGGACGATCGAGATGGGACCCCACTGGCTTGGCCTGACGTAGACGAGGAGTTCCTGCGAAGGCACCAGGTGGCGCCAGAGGAACGCCTGCGTCATGTCCTCGGCCGGGACCACCGGCCGGGTGACCGGCTGTCCGCCGATGGCCGCGCGGCCCTCCAGACGGAGCGCGACCGGCTGGCCCGGCACCTCCATGGCCCCCGTCAGCGTGATCGTCACGTGGGTGCTCCCGGGAGGGATGATCCCGCCGCTCAGCACGAAGCCGGCGGGCGGGTCTGCCAGGGCGACCCGGATCTCGCCGTCGAACCCCTCCTTGCGCAGGGCGTGCACCGTCAGCGGCACCACGCGCCCGTAGGGCATGCTCAGGCTCGAAGGGGTGGCGCAGAGCGCGAAGTCGGGGCGCGGGGGGCCGATGCGCAGGCGGTAGCTGTGCGCCTCGCTGCCGGCGCCCTGCACGTCGGCGAGGGTCAGCACGTAGTTCCCTGACTGGGGAAGCCGCAGGCTCAGATACGAATCGGCGTGATGCGTCAGGGTCCCCATGTCGGGGTGGAGGATCGCTTCGCGGATCATATGGTCGTCGTTCCAGGCGACTACCCGGGCCGACATGTCGCTGAGCCAGACGACGGAGTCCAGCGGAGAGCCGAGGCGGCGCGCGAGCACTTCGACCACGACTTCCTGCCCGGCGCGGCCCGAGAACTGGAACGCGTCGGTCTCGTCGGGCCGGCCGATGCAGCCGTCCACGACGACCGGCAGGGCGATGCGCTGCGCATTCTGTCGGCCGTCATTGGGTTCGACCTCCCGGACGCAGGGAAGCGGGTCAACGTGGTAGGTCGCCGGGTTGGACGTGAACCGGGACTCCCCGAGCGCCGCCTGCCGAACCGCGGGCCCTTCCGGCCCGGTGTCCAGCGGGAGCTGCCCGGACGGCAGATTCCACCCGCGCGCGTTGGCGAAGGCCCGGGCGCCCGTCTGTGCCCCCAGGGGGAAGATGTCCGTGATGAACGGCACCTCGCCGAGCACGACGCGGTAGACGAAGTCCTGACGCCCGCGGTAGATGGCGTCGCGTATCTCGAGTTCGTAGACGCCGTCGGTCGGCACCTCGTAGAGGATTACGGGGTCGGGGCGGAACGCATTGTCGTCGGCATAGGCGACGCGCCGGCCGCCGGGGTCGTACAGGCCGGCGACGGCCTGGAACCAGCCAGGCACGGCGTCGGCCAGGAAGGGGGCGAGTCGTCGCGCACGCACGTCAATGACGAGGTGCTGGCCGCGCTTTGCATGGAAGCGCAGCCGGTCAACGTCGCCGGGCAGGATCTGGCCGTTGATGACGGCCGGCAGGTAGACGGGCGCAGTCTCGGGCAGGTAGGTGTACTCCTCCGGGTCGTTCGGCTCCTGTTCCCGCGTCTCCGGGAGCGACGACACCTGGAAGGGCACGGGGTTGCTGAGGCCGAGCGCTGTCGCCAGCCTCAGTTCGCGTTCGCCGGGCGGCGCGTCGGCACTGACGATCACGGTGACCAGCACCATGTCGGAGAGCTGGGCGTTGGGCTGTCTCCTCTGCAGGTACTGCCACTCAAGGAAGGTGTTCGCGACCTCCTGGAGCTGCCTCAGGTCCTTGCGTTCGAGGTCACGCAGCAGCGGGTGCTGCGGCAACTCGACGGGTCCGGTGGGGGCGGGCTCGTTCGGCGGCCTCGGATCGGGGTCCTGTCGCCACTGGCCGAGAATCCAGTCGGGGATTGATGGCGCGCGGCCCTGGCGCGCCAGCTCCGCAAGCTGCCGCTCGCGCAGCTCGCGCATCCGGCGCTGCAGTTCGCGGCGCTCGTCGCCGTCCAGGTTGTCGTCCGGGCGGTAGTGCTTGATGACGACGGCGCGCACGCCCTCTCCGGAGACGTACGCGCCGGTGACGTCCTGCAGAACCTGTCCGCCGACGATCACCTCGACGGTGGACCCGCGCTGTGCGCCGGCGGGATAGACATAGCCGACGCGCGGCTCCCAGCGCTGCTGCGCGCTGCAGCGTGCCGCCGGCCCTGCCAGGAGCGCCAGGACGAGCAGGAGCTTCGGTATGCGTGCGGACATAGTCAGGGGCTCACATGATCTCGGTCAGCAGGCCGCCGCTTCGCGCCCCGGCCTCGTCGGCCGGCAGCACCCGCGCGTCGAGCCCCCGCGGGTTGGGCAACGGGCCCTCGGGGTCTATGCCGAGCAGCGTGTAGATGCTGGCGAGAAGGTCGCGGGGGTAGACGGGGCGCTCGGCCACCTCCTCGCCCGTCTCGTTGGAGGCGCCGACCACACGGCCTCCTTTGAAACCTCCCCCGGCGACGACGACGCTGAAGCACTGGCCGTAGTGCCCGCGCCCGCCGTTCCAGGGCGGCTCCCAGTCGATCTTCGGCGTGCGGCCGAACTCGCCACCCCACCAGACGATCGTGCTCTCCAGCAGGCCACGGTCGGACAGGTCCTGCAGAAGCGTCGCCATGCCGCTGTCCATCTGGGGCTGCTTCCAGCTCAGCGTGCCGAAGTGCTGCTTGTGCGTGTCCCACCCCTCGTAGTTGATGGTCACGTAAGGCACCCCGTGTTCGACCAGCCTTCGGGCCACCAGGCACGCCTGGCCGAACGTGTTGCGGCCGTAGCGCTCCCGTGTCTCCTGGGTCTCCTGTGAGAGGTCGAAGATCTGTTTCATCTCGCCGAACATCATGTCGTAAGCCTCCTGCTCGCACCGGTCCAGTTCGGCGAAGTACGGATCGGAAGGCGCGGCCTGGCCGAGCGTGTCGAGCGCGTGCAGCAGTTCTCGCCGGCGGAGCTGCCGCTCGTCGGACACGCCGGGTGCGACGATCCCCTCGACCTCGAAGGGATCGCGATTGGGGTCTCCCCCCGTGGCGAACGGCCCATACTCCGAACCGAGGAAGCCGGCTTCGGAGAAACGGCCCTGGGGCTGCGTCAGGACGATGTAAGGCGGAGCGGACCCCCTGTAGCCCGCCCTGTAGCCCTTGAAGAGCGACACGACGGCTCCGGCCGACGGGTAGACCAGCCTGCCCGGCTGGCGGCCCGTCTGCATGAGGTACGACGCCGTCTCGTGCGCGTTGCTGCCGTGCGTCATGCTGCGGATGATCGAGTACTTGTCCGCCTGCATGGCGAGCCGCGGCAACTGCGCGTTGACCTGGATGCCCTCGACGTTCGTGGGTATCGCGGTATCGAACGGCCCGCAGTAGTCGCGGCCCAGGCCCGGCTTGGGATCGAACGTGTCCAGGTGCGACGGGCCGCCCCACATCCATATCTGGATGACGGACCTTGCCGTCGGCTGCCGGACGGGCGCCGCCAGGGCGCCGAGGGGCCCGCCGAGGGCGAGCCCGGCCGCGCCCGCAGCGACGCGCCTGAGCGCCTCGCGCCGCGTGATCGCGCCTCTCTTCGATGCCTTCTGCACTCCCGCTTCCCTCCCCTGCCGCGTGTCTAGTGCCGGTAGAGGAACTCCTTGCTGTTGAAGAGCGCCCAGATGACGTCTTCGGCAGCCTGCCTCCTGTCCACACCGGGCGCGTCGAGGTAAGCCTCCACGGCCGCTGCTTCGGCCGGCGTCGGTTCGCGCGTAAGCACGGTCATGTAGAGCCATCGGATAACGCCGCGCCTGCCGTCGCCGCT
>LJUE01000084.1 GCA_001303885.1 Planctomycetes bacterium SM23_32
CTCGGGGAACGGCCAGAGCGTGATGGGCCGGAACAGCGCCACCTTGAAGGGCAGAGGCCGCGGCGGCCGCTCCACGACCTGGCGGCAGATGCGCGCGCTGGTGCCGTAGGCGACCATGACGACGTCCGCCTCCTTCGGGCCGGTCAGCTCGCAACGCACTTCCCGTTCGTGGATCTCGGCGTAGCGGGCCTGGAGGCGCAGGTTCAGCTCTTCCAGGTCATCGGGGCTGAGGCGAAAGGAGGCCACGAGGTTCCGCTGGCGGCCGGGCTCGCCGGTCAGGGCCCAAGGCTTGGGCGGCGGATCGGGAGGCGGCAGGTGGTCGAAGGATGCCTGCTCCATCATCTGGCCGATCATCCCGTCGCTCAAGACGATGACGGGCGTGCGATACGCGTCGGCCAGGTCAAAGGCCAGGTAGGTCAGGTCGGCCACTTCCTGGACGCCGGCCGGCGCCAGGGAGATGCAGCGGTAGTCGCCGTGCCCCCCGCCGCGGGTGGTCTGGTAGTAGTCGGCCTGTGCCGGCGATATGTTGCCCAGGCCGGGGCCGCCGCGCTGAACGTTGATGATGACGGCCGGCAGCTCGCTGCCCGCCAGGTAGGAGATGCCCTCCTGCTTGAGGCTGATGCCAGGGCTGCTGGAGGACGTCATGGCCCGGGCGCCGGCGGCGCTGGCGCCGTAGACCATGTTGATGGCGGCCAGTTCGCTCTCCGCCTGGATGAAGATGCCGCCGCGCAGGGGGAGCTGGTCCGCCATGTAGGCGGTGAGCTCGTTCTGCGGGGTGATGGGATAGCCGGCGTAGAGGCGGCATCCGGCCCGGATGGCGGCCTCGCCGGCCGCCTCGTTGCCGGAGATGAGCACCTGCTGCCCCTCGCCCGCTGTGGCGTCCATCAGTGCGCCGGTGGAGTCTTTGTCCATCACGTGCCGGCCGGCTCTTCGACGCCGGCGCTTCGGCCTTTGGCGGAGCTGCCGGGCGGAGTGGACCACACTTCGATGCGCGTGACCTGGACCGCGCCGTCCGGGCAGATTGTAGCGCACTGCAGGCAGCCCGTGCAATCGGCCTCGGCCCTGACGGCCACCGTCTGCACGCCCCGCCGGTTCGGCTTGGCCCGGATGTATAGCTTGCCCTGCTCACAGAAGGCCACGCAGAGCCCGCAGCCCTTGCACAGGTGGTCGAGCACCGTGATCTCGAATCGCTTATCTGACATAGCTCGGCTGCCCTCTCCAGTCCAGCTTGTTGCGCAGCGTCTCGAAGAACGTATTGCGCCCGGTCTGTATCAGCCGCAGGGGCTCTGCGGCCTTGCCGATCCTGATGATGTCGCCCTTGCGCAGTTCCTCGCTCACCTGTCCGTCCACGGTGAGGGCGGGCTTCTGGGCCCATTCGCGGGCGGTGGCGGTGAGCGTCAGGCTTGCCGGCAGCACCAGCGGCCGGTTGCTCAGCGTGTGCGGGCAGATGGGAGTGACGATGAGGGCCTCGATCTCGGGGTAGACGATCGGCCCTCCGGCGGCCAGGCTGTGGGCCGTCGAGCCGACCGGCGTCGCCACGATCAGGCCGTCCGCCCGGTAGGTGGTCACCAGTTCGCCGTCCACCGAGAAGTCTATCGTCATGATGCGAGACAGCGACGTGCGAGCGAGCACCGCGTCGTTCAGGCCGACCGTGTCGAGCACCGTCCGGCCGTCCCGCTCCAGCGCGCAGGCGAGCATCATGCGCTCAGCCAGCCGGCAGCGGCCCTCGAGCACCTCGGTCAACGTCTCCTCATACTGCTCGACCGTCGTCTCGGTGAGGAACCCGAACTTGCCCACGTTGATGCCGATCATCGGCACGCCGCCGGGGGCCAGCCTGCGCGCCGCCTGCAGCACCGAGCCGTCTCCTCCGAGCACCACCGCCCAGTCCATCTCCTCGGCGCTCACCTGGCGGCTCAGCTCCAGGTCCACCTCCACGTGGGCCTTCTGCTCCAGCCACGGCGCGATGAGGTCCACAGCCTTGTGGACGGCCTCCTTCGCCTTGTTGCCGACGATGATGACCCGTTTCATCGCTCTCAGATCTGCGCCGGGCCGTTCTGGATAGCGCTCATTGCTCGGGCGGCTCGAACGCCTCTTCCTTCAACTCGCCCTCCAGGGTCTCGACGAGCTTGCGGACCTTCAGGTCCGCCTCCTGCAGCATCTTCTGGCAGGCCCGGAAGGCCCGCACGCCGTCCTCGTAGAGATGCAGGGACTCCTCGAGCGGCAGGTTGCCCTCCTCCAGGCGGCGCACGGCGTCCTCGAGCGCCTGCAGGTTCTGCTCGAAGCTGGCCGGCGTGGCCTGATCGGCCCCCTGGTTGTGGCTTGCCTTGTCCGCCATCGTGACCTCGGTCGGAAGGCGGCGCCGGAACGGTCCTGCGGGGCTCCTATCGCGAAGCCTTTGCCCTGACGCAAGCACGTCATTATAGTGAAATGCGCCGGCCGCCGAAAGGGCCGAAGCCGACCCAGAGCCGCGGCGAAGGGAGGGGCGAGCGTGCCCACCGAACCCAGCCGGGACCGCGTCAGGCCATCCGAGCAGCAGGTGCGCGAGGCCTATGGGCTGGCCAATCCCTGCCGCATCTGCCCGCGGCTCTGTCGCGTTGACCGCCCGGCGGGCGAGAAGGGCTACTGCGGGATCGGCGCGCTGCCGGTGGTCTCCAGCGCCGGCCCGCACTACGGCGAGGAGCGGCCCCTGGTGGGCCGGGGCGGTTCGGGCACCATCTTTCTGGCCGGCTGCAACCTGCTCTGCGTCTTCTGCCAGAACTACGACATCAGCCACGGCCGCGCCGGGCAGGCGGCCACGCCGGCCGAGATCGCCCGCGTCATGATCCTGCTGGAGCGGCGCGGCTGCGAGAACGTCAACTTCGTCACACCCTCCCACGTGGCCCCGTGGCTGATGGACGCGGTGCGGCGCGCCAGGCTGGAGGGCTTCAGAGCGCCCATCGTCTACAACTGCGGCGGCTACGAGATGACGGAGACCCTCCGCCTGCTGGAGGGCACGGTGGACATCTACATGCCCGACGCCAAGTTCTGGAGCGCCGAGACGGCGTTCCGCTACGCGACGGCGCGCGACTACGTGGAGCGGATGCGGGCGGCGCTGATCGAGATGCACCGCCAGGTGGGCGTGCTGTGCATCGAGGACGGCGTGGCCCGGCGGGGGCTGCTGGTGCGCCATCTGGTGATGCCCGGCCTCGTCGAGGAGAGCAAGCAGGTGCTCCGCTTCGTCGCCGATGAGGTCTCGCCCCACACCTACGTCAACGTGATGGACCAGTACCGGCCCATGTACGAGGCGCACGACTACGTGGAGATCGCCCGACCCATCACGGGCCGGGAGTTCCGCGAGGTCGGCGACTATGCGCGCGGGCTGGGCCTGAACCTCCTCTGACGGCGGGGCGCCGCCGGCCACGTTGACGGGGGGCGGGCGGTGGTGTATCGTAATCGCTGGCAGTCACGGGGTTGATGGCTCCCACGCCGTGTCGCACACCATGCTGGGGGAAAGGAGGGACCGGCGATGAACGTGCAGGAGTTCCTCAAGGAGAAGGGGGTGTCGTTCGAAGTTATTCCGCACGAGCAGGCCTACACGGCCCAGGAAGTGGCGGCGGCCGAGCACGTGACGGGCCACCGGTTCGCCAAGACCGTCATAGCCAAGGGCGGGGACGAGGCCTTCATGCTCGTGCTGCCAGCCAGCCGGCACGTGGACTTTGCCAGGGCGGCCAAGCTGGCCGGCACGAAGCTCAAGATGGTCTCCGAGGAAGAGATGAAGAAGCTCTTCCCGGACTGCGAGATCGGCGCCGAGCCGCCTTTCGGGGCGGAGTACGGCCTGAAGACGCTCGTGGACGATTCGCTCACGGAGATGGGCGAGATAGTCTTCCGGGCCGGCACGCACGACCAGACCATCAAGATGAGCTACGCCGACTACGCGTCGGTGGCGAATCCGGCGGTCGGCAGCTTCACCGCCTCGGCGGAGTAGACGCGCCGGCATTCCACGCTCTGCCCGGCGCCGATCACTCGGACGCTGGAGGGGTAGGGGCGCCCCGCAGGCGCTGGGCCTGACGGCGGTGGCGCTCGGCGCTCGGGCGGTTGCCCAGTCGCTCGTAGGTCTCGGCGAGCATGTCGTGCGTGCGGGCGTTGACGAGGCCCAGCTCGCGTCCGCCAGGTTGGGCTTCAGGGCCACTGCCTGCTGCAGCTGGCCCAGGGCGGCGCCCCGCTCGCCCAGCAGGCCGTAGACGGAGCCCAGTTGCGCGTGGGCCTCCGCCGAGCCCGGCGCCAGGTCCACGGCG
The DNA here is from genome assembly GCA_001303885.1 of Planctomycetes bacterium SM23_32. GTDB lineage: Bacteria > Planctomycetota > Brocadiia > SM23-32 > SM23-32 > SM23-32. Next base: position 4,275 of record LJUE01000084.1, read on the forward strand.
CGCAGCAGCGGGCCGAGCGCCTGCCCGACGCGGCCCGCGCGCACGTAGGCCACCCCCAGGTCGTAGTGCGCGTCGGCCGACCCGGTGTCCAGCACGACGGCGCGTGCCAGGACCTGAATCGCCTCCTCCGGGCGGCGCATCAGCAGGTAGCACGAGCCCAGGGCCGTCAGCGGTTCAGCCGAATCCGGCTCGCGAGCGGCCCACTGGCTCAGGGCCACCAGCGCGTCGTCGTAACGGGCCGCAGCCAGCATCTGCCGCGCCTGCTTCTTCAGGTCGTCCAGGGGCAGGCCTTCCACCTGTTCGGCCGTCAGGCCGGCCAGCCTGGCCGTCTCCGCGGCAAACAGCCGGCTGACGGGGTGCTCGGGGGCGAGCTCCACGGCCGCCAGCAGCTCCCGCCGGCGCCGCTCCACGTCCCTGCGCGGCGCCATCAGCACCGCCAGGGCGTGGTCGTTGGCCTCGTGCAGGCGCTGGAGCTTCGCCCTGAACTGCTGCGCGTCGGGCAGCGACTCGACGTTCGTCAGGTGGCCGAGGATCGCGTCGCGGTGCGCGCCCAGAAGTGCGTAGGAGGCGGGGATCATGCCGTGGCTGCGGTAGATGCGGGACGTCATGAACCTCAAGACGGGTTTGTGCTCGGTGCTCAGGGGTGCGTCGGCCAGCTCGGGAACAGGACCGCTTATGTCCGCCAGGTAACAGGTCAGCAGCACGGCCGGGTCGTCCAGGTAGATCGCCTCCAGGTCCCGGCGCGCGAACCGCTCGAAACGCTCGGCAAAGCGCGCCGCGTCAACCTCCAGCGGCCGGTCGGAGCCGACCAGCAGGGCGTGCTTGTTCCAGTAGAACAGGCTGCTCCACACGTAGACATGGGGGAAGACCTCGTGGAAGGTCCGCAGCACCGTCTTGACGTCCTGCAGCGGCATCTCCAGGGGGAACCAGCTCGTCATGATGCCGCCGGGCCTGAGATGGTCGCGGCCGCTGCGGAAGTACTCCAGCGTGTAGAGCGCCGAGTTGCCCGCCATGTGCGGCCAGATCGAGTCGTTGGCGATCACGTCGTACGTCTGGCCGCTGTAGCGCACGTAGGCGGAGGCGTCCATCACGATGGCGTTGAAGTTCTCCCATTCCAGGATGCCCCCGTTGATGTCCCGGAAGTACCGGTCGGCCAGGTCGAGCATGGCGCGGCTTATCTCCACGCAGTCGAACCGCTCCACGTCGTAGCTGGCGAAGATGCGGGAGGTCTCGCCGCTGCCGAAGCCCACCTGGCAGACGCGTTGCGGGCCGGGATGGATGAGCATCGGCACGTGGGCCTGGAGCTTCTGCGTGGTGCGCAGCACGTAGCTGGTGCCCGCCACGTCGCTTGAGCCGGCTGCGATGGTCTTGTAGCCTTCCGGCACCCTGCAGGCGACCACCACCCCCTCCACGCCCTCTTCATAGCCCAGCAGCGTGACCTTCTCGCCCGGCCGCAGCATGGCCACCGCCTGGTTCTTCAGGAAGTAGTTGACCAGGAAGTCGGCCGGGGTCAGGAGCCACACCGCCAGTCCCGCTGCCCAGAGGCACGCGATGACCCACGGGGCAGGGATGCGCCCCGGTCGCGGCGATGCCGCCAGGATCACGCTCCCGCTCGCCAGGATCAGCACCGAGGCGAGCGCCATGGCACGCTGCGTCCCGACGGCCCTCACCAGCACGAAACCGGTGACCAGGGCCCCCATCACCGCGCCCACCGTGTTGAACACGTAGATGCGGCCCACCGAGCGGCCCGTCTCCCGCACGCCCCTTGCGTGCAGATGGCACGCCAGCGGGAAGGCGATGCCCATCAGCGTCGTCGGCACCACCATGACGGCGGCAGCCGAGGCCAGTTCGCCGACCACGCGCTCCGCGAAGGTCTGGTAGCCGGGGCGCGCCGAGGAAAAGAGCAGCACCGTGCCCAGCCCGCAGACGCCGATCGCTCCTTCAAGAAGACCGAACAGGCGCCAGTAGTCCGGCTTGGCCCGGCTGCGCTGAAGCGCCCCCACCAGCACGCCGCCCAGCCCCAGCCCCAACAGGAACGTCGTCAGCATCGTGCTGAAGGCGTAGACCGTCGTCTGGAACTTGAAGCCGAGCAGCCGCGTCCAGAGCACCTCGTAGGAGAACGACACGAACCCCGACACCGCCACCGCCAGCACGATCAGCCGCAGCCGGCCCGGCCCCAGCGCCGCCTGCGCGCCGGCCTCCTCCGCCGGCTCCAGCTCCGCCGCCGCTTCCTCCTGCTCGCGGCCCACCGCGTGCAGGGCCAGGAACGCCACCGCCAGCAGCAGGTTGACGCCCGCCGCCACGTAGACCGTCCTCAGCGTCCCCAGCTCCTTCACCAGCACAAAGCCCGTCAAGAACGCACCGCCGGCCGCACCCAGCGTGTTCAGCCCGTAGAGCAGCCCCACCGCCGGACCCACCAGACCCCGCCGCGCCGCCAGGAAACGGCTTAAGACCGGCAGCGTGCCGCCCATCAGGAAGGTCGGCGCCAACAGCACCGCCGCCGAGACCACCACCTGCGTCAACGTCAGGAGCCCCGGGCTCCCGGAGGCCCGGAAGACCACCCCGTAAAGCCCCTCAGCCCACTGCAGGGCGTAAGGCACCCCGAGGGCCGAGAGCCCTATGCCCACCTGCAGGAGGGCGTAGATCAGCAGGTAGCGCCGCGCCCGGTCCGCCAGGCGCCCCAGCACGTAGCTGCCGGCCGCCAGCCCGGCCATGAAGACACTGATGACGACGCTGACGGCGTAGGTGGTGTTGCCGAAGACCGTGCTGAAGACGTGCTTCCAGGCCACCTCGTAAACCAGCCCCACCGAGCCGGAAACCACGAACAGCACGCAGACGCAGAGGACGACGACCGGGGAGATGATGACGCCCCCCGGGCGGGGTGCTCCGGCGTCGTCGGTCATGGCGATGGCTCCGGCGCGGTGAAGGGCAGCATTCTACGGGAAGGCGGCCGCCCTGTCCACGCAGGTCATCCGGGGGCGAGGATGCGCCGACGGCACGCGTGCGCCAGGTCCGGCCGGCCCAGGACCGCGAACCCGTCCGCCACGCGCAGCATAATGTCGCGGGTCACGCGCTCGCGCGCTCGCTGCTTGTCCTCGCCCGGCATGCCGCGGTCGGACTCAAAGCGGACCGGCTGGCCAAAGTGCAGCGAGATGGCCGCCGGCAGCGGCACGGGCACCCCCCTGGGCCAGGCCCGGTAGGCGCCGCAGATGGTGACGGGCACCACCGGCACGCCGGTGCGCAGGGCCAGCGCCGCCACGCCGGCGTGCGGCGGCTGCATGAGGCCGTCGCTGGTGCGGCCGCCCTCGGGGAAGATGCCGCACAGGCGGCCCGCCCTGAGCGCACGCAGCATGCCGGCCAGGGGCGTCGGGCCGGGAGCGTCCAGGTCCACCGGCACCGTGCCGAACATCCGCATCAGCCGGCCGAGCACGGGCCACCCGTAGTAGTACTGCCAGCCCAGGAACACGACGCGCCTGCGAGCGGCGATGCCGATGAGCACGGGGTCGTAGAAGCTCTGATGATTGGCGGCCAGGATCGCCGCCCCCCCGGCGGGCACGTTCTGCTGGCCGGACCAGCGCAGCCCGTGCAGCAGCCTGAAGTAGGGCCGGGTCACGGCCCGCGCGAACCGGTCAATGGACGGATTATCGGCGTCAGCCTTCATCCGGCACCTCCACCTTGTAGATGCACAGCAGGCCGGCGCCCAGCAGGAAGACCTGCACGAGCAAGCCGAGCCGATACCCGCCCGCCGGGATGCCGGCGAACTCGACGTCCGCCAGGAGGCCGAACACCACGACGCCGATCATGGACAGCTTGTGCCCCACGTTGTAGAGGCCGAAGTACTTGCCGATCTGGCCCGGCGGCACAAGCTCGACCAGCATCTTGCGCCCTGCCACCCAGACCGTGCTCAGCCCGTAGCCGCCCAGCACGATGAAGGCCGCCACGAAGACGGCGAAGCTGCGCGCCAGGGAGCAGACGATGACAGCCCCCATCATGCTGATGCCGGCCGAGAGCAGCGTGCGCCGGGCGCCGAACACGTCGCTGAGCTTGCCTCCCAGCAGGCCCCACCCCAGCGCCGCCAGGCTGAACGGCAGCATCCAGAGCAGCACCCTCTCGGAGTCCAGGCCGAAGACGTTCCTCGCATACGGCGCGTAGGCGAAGATGCCGGTGTTCAGCGCGTCCACGCAGAAGAAGTTCCCCAACAGGAACAGCAGGACGGGCTTGTGGCGCGGCAGCGCGCGGAGCGTGGTCAGCACGCGGCGGGCCGCCAGCGGCAGCACGCGAGCGCCGGGCTGGGCGCGCTTCGTGGCGCGCCGTTCGGGCACGTTGAGGAACAGCGGCAGGCTGAACAGCAGGAACAGGACGCCGGCGGCGGCGAACAGCGGGGTGTGCTTGTGCAGGGCGCCCGTGCCCGCGTACCAGCGCATGATGCCGTATCCGATGGGCAGGGCAAAGGCCACGCCGCCGTAGCCCAGGCCCACCCCCAGGCCGCTGACCACGCCCAGCTTCTGTCGGGGGGCCAGCGACGGCAGCAGGCTGTCGTAGAAGGCGAGCGAGGAGTTGTAGCAGAAGTTCGCCACGAAGAAGAGCCCGAGCACCAGCCAAGCCGGGCCGGCGACGCTCATGGCCGCGCAGCAGGCGCAGCAGGCCAGCGTCATCACCGTCAGCCAGCGCTTGGCGCTTCCAGTGCGGTCGGCCAGTTCCCCCGCCACGGGCAGGAAGAGCCCGCTGGCCAGCAGGGAAACGCCCATCGTGATGAAGGTGAACTTCTCGACCCCCGTCAGCTCTTTGACATGCAGCGTGATGGCAAAAGAGACGACCAGGGCGGAGTAGATCGTGTTGGCGAAGTCGTAGAGCGCCCAGCTTACAGCCCGGCCCCAGAGCACCCGGTCGGGGCCGGCGCGGTCGGCGGTTGGCCGTGTCATCGGCACGAAAGCCCTCGGCACTTGAGCCTGGTTCAGCCCCGGGCGCGGGCCGCAATCCCTTCTGCAGCACGGCCTTGCGACGGCCGCGGGCCGCGCTTTGGCCTACCCTCGGAAGGCGGCGCCCATGTTCCGCAGCAGGTTGGCGTAGATGGCCAGCTTCTTGCCGACGTTCTCCTCGGTGTCCTCGGCCGCGTAGTCGAGCTGGTTCAGCACGATGCCGCCCTGCCCGATGGGATACTTGACCAGCCCGCCCGGCTTGGTAAGCAGGACCACGCGCCGCTCGAAGTCCTCGGGCACGCGGCGGTAGAGCTCGAAGTTGTCGAAGCCTACGAGGTCCTGCGTCGGCGGGTCCGCGTAGTGGTCAACCACACGGAACGTGACCTTGCCGGCCGGGCGGGGCTCGAACTCCAGCTCCTGCATGCCGGTGCGCTTCTCGAGGACGAAGTGGACGGCGTCCTGGTCGTCGAAGACCAGTTCGACGTCCTTCATCCAGTAGTAGCTGCCGCTGCCCCAGACGTTGGCGCGGGTGAACGTCTCCGGCCGCTCGAAGGCGAACTCGACGTCGGCGCCGTCGGCGTTCAGGTAACGGATGTAGCGCCAGAAGTCGTCGTTGACCATGCCGTTGGTCACGTCGGCGACGCTGCCCCGGGCGAACGAGGCGATCTCGCGGCCGTCCACGACGGCCGTGTACGTCTTCTCGGAGATCCAGTAGAGGTGCGCCCATGGGGCGAGGATCTCGTCGCTGACCATGTTCACATCCCGGTCGCTCAGGCCCATCAGCAGCGGGTCGGTGCGCGCCTGGAGGCCGACGGCCTCGCGGCGGAAGGGGCGGATGCGGTGCTCGAACCCGACCAGGCGGTTGAAGTCGGCGAGCCCGGCCTCGCCCAGACCCGCCAGCATGAGCCAGCCGCCCCGCGAGCAGAAGGAGCGCACGGCGTCGGCCCGGGCGGCGAGGCCGCTGAGGACTTCCGGCGTGGCGCGGACGACGGCCACGTCCGCCCCGGCGTCCAGGAGCGCGTCCAGGTCGGCCGCCGGCTCGTAGCTCAGCCGGGTCCGGTCGAGGAATGAGCGCAGCGCCTCCTCGCCGGCCAGGAGGGCGACGGTGCGGCCCGGCTCGGCCTCCGCGCGGGCGCCGGCCCAGGCCAGGGCGTTGTGAAGCAGGCGGTCGGCCACGGGCTCGACGCCGAGCTTCTCGGCGATGAGCATCTGGCTCAGCACGTAGCTGCCCTGGCCGGCCCGGACGTCCATCATGGGCGTCAGGCGCAGCTCGTGTCCAGCCTGCACGAGCGAGATGGCCCCGCTGGTCGGCGTGGCGTAGCTCAGGCGGAACGAGCGCTCGTCGCCCGCCCAGGCGAAGAAGTCCCCCTCGGTGAGGCCGTCGAGAACGGGATGAGCGAGGGCGACGGGGAAGGCGATGCAGCCCGACTGGCCGCCGGCCGCGCGGAACTCCGGGCGCGGCGCATGGTCGCGCCCAGGGCCGGCCACGGCAATGCCCGCGGCCGGGAGCTCGTCCCCCTCCAGGGGCCGACGCTGCTCGAGGACGACGGCCGTGTTGCCGGCCTCCACGAAGCGCCGCAGCGCGTTGGCCATGCCGTCCCGCTCGTCCTCCGGCAGGGCGTCGCGGCCGATGACCAGCACCGTGCACCCCTCCGGCAGCGCGGCGACGGAGGCCGCCGGCGTGAACGGCTGGCCGAGCGCCTCAAGCCACCCCTGCACCGACCCCTCCGGGTCGACTACACACAGCTCCTCGGCCTCGAGCCCCTCGACGGCCCCCCCCGCCGGCAGCACGCAGACGGGGACGGCGTCCTCGAACACGGCCTCGTCTGCTACGTAGAGGGCCAGCTCCAGCTCCCCGTCAAGCCGCCGGTCGGCGTCGGGGAGCGCGGCGACGATCACGTCCTGCTCGGCCCGTCCGGGCGGGACCTGGTAGGTCTTCTCGCCCGAGGCGGCCTCCTCGCCGCCCAGCGCCAGGCGCCACCGGAGGGTAAGGGGGTCGTCGCGGTGCCCGTCGTTGAAGACCTTGATGGTGCGCTTCATCTCGGCGCCGGCGCGGAAGCAGGAGTTGTGCTCGCGCACGAAGACGGCCCGCGGCTCGAACGAGACGGCCGCCTCGGGCAGGATGACCCACGGGCAGATGCCGGTGACGCCCTGCCAGCGCGCGCCCTCGACGCCGATGCGGGCGTAGCGGGCCGCCGCCTGCGTGGCGAACCGCTTGCCCCGGTAGACGTCCGGCCCGCCGATCCACGCCATATCGCCCACGTTGCCCGAGTAGTAGAACACCTCGCCCTGCACGAGCGGCCGCTTGCCGTCCCAGGCGTACTGCTCGGCGCTCCTGTCCCAGGTGCCCGTCGGCACCCACGGGCCTTCGCGCAGGCGGTAGGCGTAGGATTCGGTCGGCACGCTGCCGCCGGAGGGCCAGCTGTAGTGCTGGCAGTTCACCTCGCCGCGGCGGTTCAGGTCCCCGCCGCCGTCCTGGAAGCTCGGGCGCGTCGGGTCGAGTTCCCCGGCCACGTCGCTCAGGTGTTGGGCCTTCTCCATCCAGCGCAGGTTGTCCTCGGCGTTGGAGGCGAGCCGGGAGGTGATGAACATCATCTCGTTGCCCAGGCTCCACATCATGATGCTCGGGTGGTTGCCGTAGGCCCGGACCACCTGCCGGACGTGGCGCTCGAAGTTGTCCCACACCAGTGGGTTGTGGAGGTTGTGCGTGATGAACATGCCGTCAATGCAGGTCGAGAGCCGGCCCGGGATGCCGTGACGGTCGAAGAACTCCAGCGCCGCCTCGCGGTAGCCCCAAAGCCGGTCGTGGTCGCTGGCGATGCGGTGGAAGCGGTCGCCGTGGGCGCGGTAGGCGGCG
>LJUE01000085.1 GCA_001303885.1 Planctomycetes bacterium SM23_32
GAGCCGCTCGGCCGCGCGGCTGACGGGCACCTCCACGCAGGCCACCGTCACGTCCGCCTGGTTGGCCTCGTGGGCGGCGAGCATGGGCGCGTAGTCCATGCGATAGACGTGGTCCCCCCCGAGCACGAGGACGTGCCGGGGCCGCACGCCGTCGAGCGTGTAGATGTTCTGGTAGATGGCGTCGGCCGTGCCCAGGTACCAGTCGGAGCTGGTCCTCTGCTGCGGGGGGCGGGTCTCGATCCACTCGCCCAGCTCAGGGTTGAAGATGTTCCAGCCGAAGCTGACGTGCCGGTCCAGCGACTCGCTCTTGTACTGGGTGAGCACGTATATGCGGCGCAGGCCGCTGTTGAGGCAGTTGCTCAGGGCGAAGTCTATGATGCGGTAGACGCCGGCGAAGGGCACGGCCGGCTTGGCGCGCTCCTTGGTGAGGGGATAGAGCCGCTCCCCCTGCCCGCCGGCCAGCACCATGACCAGCGTCTGCCTGATGGCATCGTTGGACCCGAAGCGTTCCATGCGGCTGTCTGGCACCTCCCGCCCCGTTTGGCTGGCAGGCTCAGTCCGGCTGCGAGGAGGCCCGCCTGCGCAGGGCGTCCTCCACCGCGTCAATGAGGGGGCCCACGTCGGACGACTTCAGGATGTAAGCGTCGGCGGCCCAGCTCATGAAGTTGTCCTGATACTCGCTGTAGCCGGTGTTGATAATGACGGGGATGTCCTTGTTCTGGCTGAGGATCCTGGACATGGACTCGATGCCGTCCATCTTCTCCGGCAGGTTGATGTCCATGATGACGACGTCGGGAGCGGCCCGCTGCGCAAGCTCGACGGCGGCTTTGCCGTCGGCCGCGCAGATCACCTCGTAGCCCCGCTCCTCCAGCTCCTGCTGGTAGAGCAGGCGCACGTTGTCTTCGTCTTCCACAAGCAAGACGGTGGGCATCGTTATCCCCCTTCCATGCTGCTGGCTTGCTGGCGTCGCAGGGGCGCCGGTCCCTTGTCGCTCAGCGCGAGGGTCACCCTGAAGGTGGAGCCGGCCCCCAGTTCGCTTTCCACTTCGATGCGGCCGCCGTGCTGCTCGACGATGCGCCGGCTCACCGACAGCCCCAGCCCGACCCCCCCTATCTTGGTGGTGAAGAACGGGCTGAAGAGCTTCTCCAGCGTGTCCGGTTCCATGCCGGGGCCGGTGTCGGCCACGGCCATGCTCACCTCGCCCTCGGCCAGGGCGGTGCTGACGGAGAGCGTCCCGCCCCCCTTGTTCTCCATGCCCTCTATCGCGTTCTTCAGCAGGTTGATGACGACCTGCTTGATCATCTCACCGTCGGCCGGCACGGGGGGCAGGTCGCGCTCCAGGGACGCCCGCACGGAGATGCCCTCCTCGTCGAGCTGCTCCCGGAACTGCTCGATGGTCTCCCCGACGATCTCGTTGAGGCAGATGGGCGTCTTGTCGGGCCGCAGGGGGCGCGTGTAGTCGAGCACGTTGACCAGCGTGCGTTCGAGCCGTTGCACTTCGTCGTGGATGATGGAGGCGTTGCGGTAGGTCTTGGGGTCGTGCTTGTACTGGCGCGCTATGGAGGCGGCGAAGCCGCCGATGACGGTCAGCGGGTTGCGGATCTCGTGGGCGAGGTGGCTGGCCATCCGGCCGACGCTGGCCATGCGCTCGGCCTCGATGAGGCGGTCGCGCGTGCGCCGCAGCTCGCGCAGCTGGTCGCCGATCCGCTGGTAGGCCCGCGCGTTGGCAATGGCCAGCGAGGCCTGGCGCGAGAACATCTCCAGCAGCTGCACCTGATCCTGGGTCACCGGCGAGCGCGAGTACTTGTTATCGGCCAGCATCACGCCGAGCGGCTCGTCCTGAACGGCCAGCGGCACGCACACGAACTCCGCCAGCTCCAGCCGCCCCGCCAGCCTCTCGTCCATGTGCGGGTCGGAGCGTGCGTCTCCCACGTGCGCAGAGGTGCGGCTCCCAAGCGTGCTTACGAGCGTGTCCCTGGAATGCGAGACAGGGATGCGCAGGTCACGCACGCGCCGGGTCAGCTCCATGTCGCCTTCGGAGGGCGCAGCGGAGTCCAGAAGCTGTTCGATGCTCTCTGCGCTCTCATCCAGGTCCTGCCAGATGCGGCGCGCCTCCTGCAGGGAGACCGGCCCTACGGCCATGCGCCCCTCCAGCTGGGCGGCCGACTCGTCCAGCAGGAAGATGAAGGCCCGGTTCAGCCCGATCGCGTGGCCCGCCGTCACGCAGGTCAGCACGAGGTGGAGCACCTTCTCCAGGTCCAGCGAGGTTTCCACCTTCTCGGTGAGCTTGTTGATGAGCCGCATCTGCTCGGTCTGGCGGCGCTGGTCGGTGATGTCGAGCGTCAGCACGACCAGGCGCGTCTCGCCGTGGGACACAGGCGTGAAGACCTGCTGGTAGCAGTGCCAGACGCCCTTCCTGTCGGTCGTCTCGTGGACGCGGCTCTGGGGCCGGCCCGTCTTGATCGCCACTTCGATGGGGCAGGTCTCCCTCTTGCAGTAGCCGCACACGCAGACCTCGTGGCACTCTTTGCCCAGAGCGTCCTCGGCGAAGTCGAACCACTGCATCAGCGTCGTGTTGGCCCACTGGAGCCCGAGCTTGTGATCGAAGAGCGCCAGCCCGGCGCCCATCGCGCCCACGACGAGCTGGAGGGCGTCCCTTTCGCGGCGGACCTGCTCCTCGGCGCGTTTCCGCTCGGTGACGTCCATCAGGTAGGCCGTGAACCCGATGTGCCTGCCCTCCTCGTCCTGCATGGGGACGCGCGTCTCCTGGATGACGCGGGGCACGCCGTCCTTGCGCAGCATGGTCACCTCGGACTCGGCGCGGCCTTCGCGCAGGCATCGGGCCAGCGACGCCTTCAGGTCGTAGGGCTCGGCGGCAAGGTCCGCCGGCGTCTTCCGCCCCACCACTTCCGATTGCGAGTAGCCGAGCAGCTTCTCGCAGCTCGGCATCCAGTGCGTGTAGACGCCGTCCTTGTCGGTGCTCGTTATGCCGACCGCCGTGCTGCGGATGATGTTGGTGAGCTGCCGCTGGGCCTGCTCGATGTGGTACTGGTCGCGCCGCCGCTGAGTGATCATGCTGGCATTCTGGAGCGCCACGCCGATGTGGGGGGCGACGTGCTCGAGGGCGGCGATCTCGCTGTCCGGGAAGTCGCCTTCCCGTTCGGACAAAAAGTGCAGCACGCCGATCACGCGCTCGCCCTTCTTGACCGGCAGGGCCAGCTCGCTGCGCGCCCGGTACTCTTCCTCGAACGCCACCAGGCGGCGGTCGTCCTGCTCCAGCTCGGAGGCCCGGACGGTCTCGCCGGTGCGGGCGCAGAGGCCAATGAAGCCCTCGCCGATCTTCTGCCGGTACTGGTCCGGCCTGTAGCGGCCGCCCCGGCCCGCTTCGGCCACCAGCGCGCATTCGCCCGCCGCTGCGTCCACCCTGAACAGCGACACGTCGAAGTAGTCGCGGAAGGCCCTCAGCGCTTCGGCCACCCCCTCCAGCAGCGCCTCGCGGGTCGGCAGCTCCAGCAGCACGCGCCCGATGCGGGCAATCACCTCGGCCTCGCTGATCTCCTTGCGCGAGCGCTCTATGCGCCCGGTGCGGTCGAGGGCCAGGGCCATCACGTTGGCGAAGTCGGCCAGCCGCCGCTGGTCGGTTTCGCGAAACGTGTTGCGCGCCCTGCCGTAGAGCAACAGCGCGCCCATCACCTCGCCGCGGGACACCAGGGGGCAGCAGGCCAGGCTCAGGGCCCCCGCCTCGGCCAGCTCCGCGGCGTTCACCAGCAGCTCGTCCTCGCTCACGTCGGGGCAGACGTAGGCCTCACGGCGCCGCCCCACCCGCTCCAGCAGGCTCAACGTGCCGCCGCCGGCCACCTCGCGGTCGGTCAGGTATTGCCGCCTCTCGGTGAGCAAGGGCAGGGGCATCGGCGGCTCCTCGGTGATGTCGCGCCGCGCCCCGCCCGGCTCCTCGCCGAAGCGTATGCGGCAGCCGGCCAGGTCCCATATGCCGCGCAGCTTGCCCGCCGCCACCTGGAGCACCTCGGCGGGGCTCTGGGCGTCCGCCAGCGCCTCCTCGGCGTCCCAGGCGGCAAAGATCTCCTGCAGCCGCTCGCGCGCCGTCAGGTGGTCCGCCTCGGCCGTCAGCTCGTAGAGGTCCGCGCTCTTGCGCAGCACGGCCTCCACCGTGTCGTCCACCAGCCGGGAGACGCGGAAGGCTTCCAGCTCATCCTCCAGCGTCTCGAAGATCACCTGCTTGCTGACGCTCTTCAGCTCCAGCAGCACGTAGGCCACGTCGGCCAGGCGCACGTTGTTCTGCCGCCCCTCCAGGATCAGGTGATAGAAGGCGGCGGAGTCCGTCTCGGGAGTCCGGGTTTCCAGCCGCGAGAGCACCATCGCCATCAAGTCCTCAGCGTCCTCCCGCAGGACGCGCTCGGTAGCGAACCCCTCGGCTCCCTTCTCGCGGGTCAGCAGGTGGATCTTCTCCATCCAGCGGCTGATCAACTCGCCTTTGTGATCGCGCAGCGCCTGCGCCGCCTTTCGCCGCTGATCGACTATCTCCCCGTGTTCTGCCACGGCCCGGCTCCCGCCCTGCTATGTGGCCACCTTCTCTTTGAGCTTCTCGCGCGCCTTCCGGTAGACGTCCAAGTACTCGCGTGCGCTGCGCCCCCAGGACCAGTCCTGCCGCATGCCGTTCACCATGAGCCGGCGCCACGTCTCCGGCTGTTCGTAGACGGCTACGGCCCGCCTCACCGCCTCCACCAGGGCGTCGGCGCTGTACTGCTCGAAGCTGAAGCCCGTTGCCTCGCCCGCCTCCAGCCCCGCCTCCGTGTAGTCCGTCACCGTGTCCGCCAGTCCGCCCGTGGCGCGCACCACGGGCACCGTGCCGTAGCGCAGGCTGTAGAGCTGGTTCAGCCCGCAGGGCTCGAAGCGGCTGGGCATCAGGAACATGTCCGACCCGGCCTCGACGAGGTGGGCCGCCGCGTTGTCATACTCCAGCACCACGCCGACTGAGTCAGCGTGCTCCGACTGCATCTGGCGCAGGAACGCGTGGTACCGGGGGTCGCCGCGGCCGAGCGCCACCAGCTGCACGCCCATGGCGAGAAGCGCCGGCATGGCGTCCTCCAGCAGGTCCAGGCCCTTCTGGTCAACCAGCCGGCAGACCATGCCGATCAGGGGCGCCCTGTCGTCCTGGCGCACGGCGAACCGCCCCTGAAGCGCCCGCTTGCACTCGGCCTTCCCCGCCAGGTCCTGGACGCTGTAGTTGGCCGGGATCAGCTCGTCGCCGGCGGGGTCCCACTCGTCGGTGTCTATGCCGTTGACGATGCCGAACAGGTCCTCGGCGCGCTCCTGGAGGACGCCGTGCATTCCGCAGCCCTGCTCCTGGGTGCGTATCTCCTCGCTGTAGCGCTTGCTGACGGTGGTCAGCACGTCCGCTCCCACCAGGCCCGCCTTCAGGAACGAGAGGTTGCCGAAGTACTCGAGCATCTTCCAGTTGAACAGCCGCCACGGCAGGCCCGCCAGGTTCATGTCCCAGTGCCAGAAGATGCCCTGATAGGCAATGTTGTGGATGGTGAAGACGGTGGCCGTGTTCGGGAACTCCTCGGCGTAGGTGTATCTGACGTAGATCGGCACCAGGCCCGTCGGCCAGTCGTGGGCGTGGATGACGTCGGGCTCCAGCCCCAGCGCGATGCTCATCTCCAGCGCGCCGCGCGACAGGAAGATGAACCGCTCGCTGTTGTCCTGGTAGTCGCTGTTGTCCTGCGGCTTGGTGTAGTAGCCGTCCCGGTCATAGTAGCGGTCGTTCTCCAGGAAGTAGACGGTGGCGCTGCTATCCGGCAGGACGGTCTGCCAGGCCACGGCCGGCACCCGTGCGTCGCCGACGGGCACGGTGAAGCGGCCTCCCTCGACGGGGTGCAGGGGCAGGCCCGCCCTGTCGGCCGCCTGGCGCACGCCGCGATAGAGCGGGCTGATCACCGAGACGTTCGCCCCCAGCGCGTCCAGCGCCGGCGGCAGAGACCCGAGCACGTCCGCCAATCCGCCCTCCTTGGAGAACGGGGAGACCTCCGGGGCTACCATCAGGATCCGCATGGGTGCTGGCTCCTCGTCTGCATCTCCTCGTCAATGCCTGCCCGGGCTGGGCGCGCCATATGCCGCCCGTGCCCACAGCGCGCATCCCGCCGCGGCTAACTGCCCGCTCTCGTGCCGACGGACATCGGCGCCACCTTCGCCTCCACCTGCGTCTGCGGCACGCGCCGCAGGTGCTCGGCCGCGCGCTCCGGCTCCATGGGGTTGATGTAGAAGCCTGTGCCCCATTCGAACCCGGCCACCTCCGTGACGCGGGGGATCAGCTCCAGATGCCAGTGGAAGTGCCCCACGTCGGTCCCCGTCGTCGGCGCCGTGTGGATGGCGAAGTTGTAGGGCGGGTCCTGGAGGCAGACTTCCAGCCGCGCCAGGGTCTGCTGCACGAAGGCCGCGAACTCGGGGACCAGATCCTCGCCCAACCGGCCGAAGTGCGGCGAGTGCTCCTTCGGCAGCACCCACAGCTCGAACGGGAACCTGGCCGCAAAGGGGCTCAGCGCAACGAAGCTCCCGCTTTCGAGCGCCACGCGCTCACGTGTCTCGAGCTCCTGGCGCAACATCTCGCAGAACATGCACTCCCCGCGGTCACGGTAGAAGGCGTCGCAGGAGGTCATCTCCTCGTGGACGCGCTTCGGCATCACGGGCACCGCGATGAGCTGGGAGTGGGAATGCTCGATGCTGGCGCCGGCGGCGGTGCCCACGTTCTTGAACAGCAGCACGTAGCTGAGCCGTTCGTTCGCGCTCAGAACCTTCGAGCGGCTCAAGTAGGTCTCAACGACGACCGCGTACTCCTCCGGGGCCATCTCGGTGGGCGTCACCACGTGCCGAGGGCACTCAATGATCACCTCGTGCGCCCCGAACCCGCTCATCACCTGGTGCAGGCCGGCGCCCTGGACCGTCAGACGCTCGTCGAGCCGCAGGGCGGGGAACTTATTGGGCACCACGCGCACCTTCCAGCCCGGCGTGTTAGGCGCGGTGCCGGCCGCCCGGACCGCCGCCATCTCGGCCGGCGTGCGGTCCTCGTTGCCCTCGCAGAAGGGACAGAATCCCCCCCGCCTCTCGCCCCGGCTCACGAAGAAGTCGTGCGGGCGCGCCGCCCGGTCCGTAGCGATGATGACCCACCGCCCGCTGACGGGGTCGCGGCGAATCTCGCCCATCCGCGCTCGCTCCCTTCAAGAACTCGACGGGCTTCATTATAATGCCTGCCCCCCGTCAGCGACAATGCAAGCCCTCTGAGCGCGCCGCAGGATGCCATAATGGACATCATTGACACCCACGCCCATCTCGACGCGGCCCCCTTCGCGGGGGACCTGACGGCCGTGCTCGCCCGCGCCGGGGCCGTAGGCGTGGAGCGCGCGGTCTGCGTCGGCACGGACCTGCCCTCGTCTGAGCGGTGCGTGGCGCTGGCCGGGCGGTTCCCCGGACGGGTGTATGCCGCCGTGGGCATCCACCCGAACCAGTGGGCCGACGCCGGCCCCGGGGATTTCCCTGCACTGGAGCGGCTGGCGCGCCACCCCGCCGTGGTGGCCGTCGGCGAGACGGGCCTGGACTTCCACCGCGACGCCACGGCGCGCGAGCGACAGGTGGGCGCCTTCCGCCGGCACCTGCGACTGGCCCGGGCGGCGGGCCTGCCCGTCATCGTGCACGCGCGCAAGGCGGATGAGGAAGTCCTCGCCGCTCTGGCGGAGGAGGGCGCCGGGCTGCCCGGGGTGCGCCACTGCTTCGAGGGCCCCGCCCACCTGGCCCGGCGATACGTCGAGCTGGGCCTCCACCTTTCGGTCGGCGCCGCCATCACGCGTCCGGGCTACAAGAAGCTGAAGGCCGCCATGACGGACATCCGCGCCGACAGGCTGCTGGTGGAGACCGACTGCCCCTACCAGGCCCCGGCCTCGCGGGGCGGTCAGCGCAACGAGCCGGCCTTCATAGTGGAGACTGTCCGCGCCCTGGCCGAGCTTCGCGGCGAGACGCCCGAGCAGACGGCCGCCCTGACGACGGCCAACGCCGAGG
>LJUE01000086.1 GCA_001303885.1 Planctomycetes bacterium SM23_32
TGCTCGAGTACGAGGGGGGCAGGTACCTGTTCCCCGGCGACACCGGACGGCGGGGCTTTGCCGCCTGCCCCGGGCTGGAGCGGGCGCGCAACCTCCACCTGCTGAAGGTCCCCAACCACGGCAGCAAGCACAACCTGAACCCCGAACTGCTGGACTGGTTCCAGCCGTCGCTGGCCTACATCTCCGCCAGCGGGGTGGGCATCAACCCGCACCCGGACCTGATATCGGCACTGAAGAGCAGGGGCGCGGTGATCTACTCCACGGCGCGCAGCGGCAACGTGTGGCACCGCCGCGGCGACGTGCCCGACCGGGCCGGTTTCGCCACGCGCCGGCCGATGTGAGCCGGCATCCGGCGGCAGCGCGGAGTGCGGACCTCGGAATCCGCATTTCGGAGTTCGGACTTTGGACCCGGGGCTCTAAATGAGCCTGCCGCCCCGCTCGGCGGGCAGCTCGTTGGGCAGGCCGATCACCTCTTCGCAGAGCCGCCCCGCCCGCCCCAGGCTGTCCGACAGCCCCGGGGCAACAAAGACGTAGAGCTTCCAGAGCGCCTGGTGCTGGTGCTTGAGCACCTCGATCTCCTCGCTGTTCAGCAGCGAGAGCTTCGTCACCTCGCCGCCGGGCACAGTGACGGGCACCTCGGCCTCCTTCAGCGCCATGCGCGCCGGGGCGCAGTAGACGGCCACGCGGTGCTCCTCGGTCCCCAGAGCATCGGCGACCGCGCGTTCGGCCTCGCTGCGGGCCTCGTCCTGGTTCAGGTGGTAGCGCCGGACGGTCTCCGCGACGGCCTCCTCGCCGATGCGGCGCGAGAGCATGTAGCATCGCTTGAACAGCCGCCGGCGGCGGAAGCCTTCCACCAGCTCCACCAGCGCCGCGTCGCCCGCGAAGCGTTCAGCGAGCCGGTAGAGCAGCCCCCCATCGGTCAGCCGGCAAAGCTCCTCTTCCCCCAGGCCGGCGTCGAGCGCCCGCTCGACCGCCTTGGAGACCATCACGCCGGCCGCCATCTTGGCGTGGTGGTAGTAGACGCGCTCGCTCAAGACGTAGCGGATGCGCAGCAGGTTGGTGATCTCGCTCAGGGCGTCGCGCCGGAACAGGCCGTCCTGCCCCATGTCCAGCACCAACTGGCCGTCCAGGACGCGGAAGTAGTGGAAGACGCGCTCGTCGTACTCGTGGGAGAGCCCGCAGAAGTAGTTGTCGCGCTTCAGGTAGTCGAGCAGGTCGGCGCAGATGGTGCCGCTGACGATCTGCTGGAGGTAGCGCCGTCCGGGCGGCAGGTCGGCGCCGGGTGAGACGATGTCGAGGGCCAGGCGGCCGGCCTCGGTCGAGTTCAGCAGCTCCGCCAGCTCGCCCTGACCCAGCAGGCAGGCGAAGCGGCGTCGGCTCAGGTCGTGCCGCTCCAGCAGGCGGCGCTCGTCCTCGAAGGTGTGGCCGAACGGGATGTGCGTGACGTCATGCACCAGCGCGGCCAAGAGGAGGGCGCGCTTCTCCAGCTCGGGGACGACAAAGGAGCCGTCGGACTCGATGCGCTCGACGATGCGCCGCGCCATCCAGCAGGTGCCCAGGCAGTGCTCAAAGCGCGTGTGCTGGGCGCTGGGGTAGACGTAATAGGCGGCGCCGAGCTGCTTGATGCCGCGCAGACGCTGCATCTGGGGCGTATCGAGGGCGGCCACCTCCTCGGCGCTCAGATGGATGTCCCCGTGGACGGCGTCCCGCAGCTTCCTGGCGTGCATCGCGCCCCGCATGCCCCCGTGTTACTGCTCCCCGCTCTGTTGCTCGTGCTCGTGCTCCTGCTCTTGCTCTTCCTCGTGCTGCCGGCCGTCGTCATCCTCGCCCTCGCCCGGCCGCTCGGCGTCCTGCGGCGGCGGGCCGAACTCCTTGCGCTGCGGCAGGTCTCTGAGCGAACGCAGCCCGAACGCCTCCAGGAAGTAGCGCGTGGTGGCATACAGCAGCGGTCGGCCCAGTTCGGAGCTCCTGCCGGCCACCTTCAGCATACGCCGCTCCACCAGCGAACGCAGGATGTGGCCGCACTGCACGCCGCGGATGTCCTCGATCTCGGCCCGCGTGATGGGCTGGCGGTAGGCGACGATGGCCAGCGTCTCGAGGGCGGCCTTGCTGAGCGTCTCTTGCTGCTGGCGGTTGTGCAGCCGGCTCACCCAGGGGGCGAACTCGGGACGGCTCAGGAGCTGAAAGCCGCCGGCGATCTCCTCGATGGCGAAGGCGCGCCCCTCGGCCTGGTACTCGGCCTGAAGCTGCCTCGCCGCCCGGCGCGCCTCCCGGCCGTCGGCGGCCTCGGACAGCTCAGCCAGCCGTGCCGACGAGATCGGCCGGTCCGAACTGAACAGGAGCGCCTCGACGATGCGCTTCACGCGCTCGGGCACGTCCCGGATGGGTCCCGCTTCCTCGGCTGTCGTGCGTTCCTCTGTCATCCCCCGTAGGCCTCGGCGGTCTTCGCGATGATCTTCTCGGCGGCGTTCCGGACGGCCCGCTTCGTGGCCGTGCTGGTGACGGTCGCCCCCGTGATGGCGGCGACCTCGCGGGCAGGCGCTGTGGCGCGGGTCTCCGCCGCCTCGGAGCCCTCGGCCGGCTCCTGGGCGCCCGCGCCAAGCTGCCAGAGCCGCACGCCGCTGAACTGCTGCTGGAACCACGGCCGGCCGGCCGTCGGCTTCTTGCCGGCCAGCAGGGCCCAAATCGAGACGTCCTTCTCAACCTCTTTGATCCGCTCACCCAAGCCGGGCGTCTCCTGGCTCTGCACCACGGCCATCGCGTGGATCGCCGCGTCGCTCTCGACCGGCACGTCCGGGGCCGGCGCCTCCACGGAGACCAGCACCTTGATCTGGCTCTGGTAGCCCTGGGCGGCGCCGGTCGCCGCATAGAGGACCGGCCGGGCCGCGGCGTTGACGTAGACCTTGTCCTGCGGGGCCGCCCCCTCGGGGTAGTTGCCGACGACGCCGTACCGGTCCGCCTCGCCGAGCACGGCTTCGAGTGCGTCGTCGAAGACGCCCTGGGCCTTGGCCCGGATCTCGTCCTTCATGTGCCAGTAGAGCAGGCCGACGCCGGCCCCGCTGCCCAGGCAGATGCAGGCCAGCACAACGATGCCTTTCAGCAGCCAGCTCCAGACTCCGTGGGTCGCTCGCTGGTCGCTCATGCCTCTCGGGGCACCGGCTTGGGAGTGGTGGACCCGTAGATGCGCGGGCGCACCCACCGGTCAATCAGGGGAGTGCAGGTGTTCATCAGCACGATCGAGTAGGCCACCCCCTCGGGGTAGCCGCCGTAGCGACGGATCAGCGAGACGATCAGGCCGCACCCCACTGCGAAGATGATGCGCCCGCGGCGCGTTACCGGGGTGGTGACCATGTCGGTGGCCATGAAGAAGGCGCCGATCATCAGCCCGCCGGCCAGCACGTGGTAGACGGGGTCGGCCGACCAGGCCCGCGCGTGGGCGCCGGTGGGCAGGAGCCACGTCAGCACGAATGCCGTGCCGATGTAGAAGAGGGGTATGCGCCAGTCCACGATGCTGCGCGCGATCAGGAAGACGCCGCCGACGATCAGGGCGACCTTGCAGGTTTCGCCGATGCAGCCGGGCACGCCGTTGCCGAGCAGCAGGTCCAGGTAGGAGAGCGGCGCGGCGGCCCCTTCCTTAGCCAGGGGCGAGGCCGCGGTGACCACGTCATGCGCCGCGCCCCAGAGCACGCGGGGCGCCGGCCACCTCGAGAGGCTGATCTGCACGGGGTAGGCGAACTGGAGGAAGATGCGGGCGGCGAGGGCGGGGTTCCAGATGTTGTTGCCCAGCCCGCCGAACGCGTGCTTGGCCACGGCTATGGCAAAGACGCCCCCGACCAGGGGCACGTACCAGGCCGCCCCCGGCGGCAGCACCATGGCCAGCAACAGCCCCGTGATGAAGGCGCTGCCGTCGGCCGCGTGGGCGAGCGGACGCCCACGCATCTTCAGGCAGACCAGTTCGGCCGCCTCGGCAGCAGCTATGGATATCGCGTAGACCTTGAGCGCCGCCAGGTCGAAGAAGTAGAGGCTCATCGCCACGGCGGGCAGCAGCGCGATGACCACCTGCCACATAATGCCGCGGATCGTGTCGGGTTCCCGCACGTGGGGAGAGGAGCTGACCAGAAGCTGCATGTCCGCGTTGGTCTGTTCCACGGTGCCGGACGGCCGCTCAGCCGCCCTCCTTGCGTTGAGCCCTTCTTCGACGCAGCTCCGACTTGCCGAACTTGATCAAGTGCACGATGCGCCGCTTGGCCGGGCAGACGTAGGCGCAGCAGCCGCATTCCTTGCACTCGAGCATGCCCAGCTCCACCGCTGCGTCCCAGTCCCTCTCCTCGCAGGCGATGCTGATCTCCCCCGGCATCAGTCCCAGCGGGCAGTGGTCCACGCAGCGGCCGCAGCGGATGCAGTGGCGCTGGGGCGGCACGACGGCCCCCCGCCGCAGCACGATGCAGTTGTTGCCCTTCACCAGGGGCACCTCGGAGGTGCCCTGGGCGATGCCCATCATGGGGCCGCCCAGGATGATCTGGTTGGTGCCCTCGCGCACGCCCTGGCGGCGGATGATGTCCCCCAGGTTGGCCCCGATGCGCTCGACGAAGTTGCCGGCCCTCTCCATGCCGTCGCCGGTGACCGTGAGGGGGCGCTCGATGAGGGGGCGGCGCAGCCGGACGGCCTCGCGGACCGCCAGCGTGGTCGCCACGTTGTGCACCACGCAGCCCACGTCCAGCGGCAGCCCCCCCTGGCTGGGCACCTCGCGCCCGGTGACGGCCGTGATGAGCTGCTGCTCGGCGCCCTGGGGATACCTGACCTCCAGCGGCACCACCCGGATGGCCGGTTCGTCGGCCAGCGCCCGGCCGAACGCCTCGACGGCGTCGGGCTTGTTCATCTCGATGCCCACCCACCCGTTCGGCGCCCCGACCATCCGCATGATCAGGCGCAGGCCGTCTATCACGTCCTCGGTGCGCTCCAGCATCAGCCGATGGTCAACGGTCACATAGGGCTCGCATTCGGTGCCGTTGACGAAGGCGTCCGTGATGGTCGTATCGGCCGGCGGGTTCAGCTTGACATGCGCCGGGAAGGTGGCCCCGCCGAGCCCCACGACGCCGCATTCCTGCACGGCCTCCACCATGTGCGAGGCGTCCATGCGCTCGGCGTCCCGGGGCTGGTTCAGGCCCTCCTGCCAGCGCTCTTCGCCGTCGTTCTCGATGACGACGGCGGGCACGCGCGCGCCGGTGACGTTGTAGATGCGCGGCTCGACGGCCTTGACAGTGCCGCTGACGGGGGCGTGGACGCCGGCGCTGATGTAGCCCTGCGCCTCGCCCACGAGCTGGCCTTTGCTGACCCTGTCCCCCTTCTTGACCGCCGGGGAGGCCGGGGCGCCGATGTGCTGCACCATCAGCACAGCCACCTCCGCCGGCGGCTCGGACACCTCCAGGGGCAGGCCGCTGGTGCGCTCCTTGTGCTCGGCCGGGTGGACGCCGCCCTGTCGGAACGTCAGCGTCTCGACGTCGGTCGCCATCAGTCTCTTGCTCTTCGGCTTGCTCTCAGGTCTTCGCAGCGGCCCGGCGGTCGCGCAGGACGCGCCCGATCTGGCGGGTGGCCTGCCGCAGGCGCTGTTCGTTCTCGACGATGGCCATGCGCACGTGGCCGTCCCCGCCCTCGCCGAAGGCCGCTCCCGGGGCGATGGCCACGTTTGCCTCCTCCAGCAACATCAGGCAGAAGTCCACCGATCCCATCTCGCGCAGGTCTTCGGGGATGGGCGCCCACAGGAACATGGTGCCCCGGGGCGGCTCGACAGGCCAGCCTGCGCGGCGGAGCCCTTCGCAGAGCACGTCGCGGCGCCCCTGGTAGATGGCCGCCTGCTTGCGCACCTCGTCCATACACTGTCGCAGGGCGATGATGCTGGCTATCTGGACCGGCATGAAGAGCCCGTAGTCGTAGTAGCCCTTGATGCGCGCCAGTCCCCCCACGATGTCGGGATGCCCCACGCAGAAGCCCACGCGCCAGCCCGCCATGTTGAAGCTCTTCGACATGGAAGAGAACTCCACGCCCACCTCCTTGGCGCCCTCGGCCTGCAGGAAGCTCGGCGCGCGGTAGCCGTCGAAGGTGATGTGGCTGTAGGCGAAGTCGTGGATGATGAGTATCCCGTGCCGGCGGGCGAACCGGACCGCCCGATCGAAGAAGGCCGGCTCCACGGTGAGGGCGGTCGGGTTGTGCGGGAAGTTCAGCACCAGCAGCTTGGGCTTCGGCCGGACGCCGCCCACCAGCTCGTCCAACCTGTCGAACATGGCGGGGGCGCTGGAGATCGGCACGGTGACGACGCTGCCGCCGGCGATGGCGATGCTGTGCACGTGCGGCGGGAAGGCCGGCGTCGGCACGATGGCCGTGTCGCCAGCTTCCATCAGCACCAGCGCCAGGTGGGAGATGCCCTCTTTGCTGCCGATGGTGCAGACAACCTCGGTCTCGGGGTCGAGCCGGACGCCGTACTCGCGCTCGTAGAACCGGGCCACTTCGCGCTTGAGGCTGAAGATGCCGTCGGCGCTGACGCTGTAGCGGTGGTTGCGGGGGTCGTAGACCGCCTCCACCAGCTTGTCAATGATGGGCTGGGGCGTCGGGTCGTTGGGGTTGCCCATGCCGAGGTCAATGACGTCCTCGCCGGCGCGGCGCCGTTCCATCTTGATGGCGTTCAGCCTGCCGAAGATGTACTCGGGCAGTCTCTCGATACGCCCGGCGAATTCGACGTGCATCTTCATCTCAGTTCGGCCTCACCTCTACGTCGGCCTCGGCCTTGAGCCTGACCAGCAGGGCGCGGATGCGCGCCCTGGACTTGCGCAGACGCACCTCCTGCGCCAGGGTCTCCCGCACGGACTCCAAAGGCGGCGGGTCGGAAGGAGGGTCGCGCCTCAGGACGCGTATTATACGGTACTGGCCGCCCTCTTTGAAAACGCCGCTCACCTCCCCTTCCCGCAAGTCCTTGACGTAGACGTAGTACGGATGCGCCGAGCTGACCACCCCCCTCAGCCCGCCCTGCACCCAGGCGCCCGGTTCGGCCAGCTCCGTGCGCGCCACCAGCTCGAAGCTCAGCCCCTCCTGCACCCTGCGGTGCATCCGCTCGGCCGCCGGCACGCTGTCGGTCGCCAGCTCCTCTACGACGAAGCGGTCCCGGCCCAGGTCGCCGTAGGCCTCCGCGATGTCGGCCTCGGTCACCTCCACGCCGGGGGCCACCATACGCTCCGCCAGCAGCGTCGCTTCCACGTCGCGGCGCGAGACGAACTGCCGCAGCAGGCCGGCCCTCAGGTCCGCCGCCTCCGCGTCGGCGCCGGTCGGGGACCCCTCGAGCTCGGCCATCGTCATCCCTTGCCGGCCGGCCTGCTCGGCCACGAGCTGGTCGGCGATAGCCGCCATCCGCTCGCCCACCTCCTCCTCGGACACGGCCAAGCCGCGGCGCTCTGCCTCCTGCTCGATCAGGAGCCGCTCCACGTAGGCCTCCAGCATCAGGTCGCCGAACTCCTCGATCAGCACGTCCGCCAGCTCCCCCATCATCAGGGGCTCGCCGTTCACGTAAGCGGCCACGTCTTCCCCGAGCAGCGGCCGCGCCGCCGGGTCTCCCGGCAGGTTCACTACCACATCGGCGTCCCTGTGCAGCTCGGCCAGCAGGGCCTGGTAGCGGCGCGAGCACTCGACGACGGTCAGCTCCGCCCGGAGCCGGTCCGTGACCTCCTCGAATGCCTCATCGGCGGCAGGGACCGCGCGGATGAAGCGCAGCACGTGCCAGGCATCCCCCTGCTGCCAGAGCTTAAGCTCGCCGGGCTCCATGTCCGCGAGCGCGCGCCCCAACTCGGAGCCGGCGGGCACCGGCCCGATGCGGCCTTTGTAATGGACGCTCGGCCGATCAAGGGAATACTGGAGCACGGCCCGCTCCCAGAGCCCCAGGTCGGCCTCGAGCACCTCCAGCAGCTCCCGCGCCTGCCGGCGGCTGCCCAGAACGATGTGGGCGGCGGCGTACCCCATCCCGCGCGTGCGCTCGAAGTAGGCCCG
>LJUE01000087.1 GCA_001303885.1 Planctomycetes bacterium SM23_32
CGATGTAAGAGAACGCGGTCATGATAACGCAGGCGTAGGTCGGCGGCAAACCGGCAGGTTGCGGGCGCAGCCGCAACGCCGCGCGTCATGCAAAGAGCTTCGTGATCTCGTCCTGGGGGAAGACGGGGATGGGGCCGCTCTTGCCGCCGCGGCGCATCGTCGTGCCCTCTTCGCGCGGGCGCACCTCGCCGATGTCCGCGCACTGCGTCCCGGTCGCCTGAATGGCGGTGGCTATCTGCTCCGCATCCTTCGGCGGCGCGCAGATCAGCAGCGTCCCGCTGGAGATGGTGCCAAGCGGGTCGAGGGCGAAGTGGCGGCAGAACGCGCCGCCGGGCTCCAGCACGGGGATGCGGTCGGCGTCCACGTGCAGCCCGCACCCGGCGGCTTCCGCCAGCTCCCACAGGCCCGTGGCTACGCCGCCCTCAGTGGGGTCGTGCATGGCGTGCACCTCGCCGGCTGCGCAGGCGGCCAGGGCCTCCGGCAGCACGCTTATGCCGGGATCGTCCAGGAAGGCTTCCGCCCGCCGCACTGTCTCCTCCGGGAAGTTCGCAGCCAGTTCCCGGCCCCTCTCCAGGGCCATGATGGCGGTGGCCTCGACCGGCACGCCTTTGGTGAGCAGCACGCGGTCGCCGGGGCGCATGGCAGCCTTGTCAACGAGGCGGTCCGCCGCCACCTCGCCGAGCATCTGCCCCACCAGGATGGGCCGGTCGAGGCCGACGGTGATCTCCGTGTGGCCGCCGCACAACGCGCAGCCTATCGCGTCGAGCGCCGAACGCACGTCCCCCCAGATGCCGCGCACCAGTGCTTCGTCCGTGTGCCCCTCCGGCAGCAGCGCGGTAAGCAGGAACCACTTCGGACGGGCGCCCACGCAGGCGATGTCGTTCGCGTTGACGTGCACGACGTACCAGCCGATGCGCCCGGTGGCGAACGTGACCGGGTCGGTCTTGGCAACCAGACAGGTCTCGCCCATCCGGATGGCGCAGACGTCGCGCCCCACCGCGGGCCGGATCACCACCCGCTCATCCTCGATGACGTTCTCGGCCAGCAGTTGGGCCAGCAGTTCGGGTTCCAGCTTGCCGGGCGGGAAGCGCATGGCTCAGTCCTCACGCGTGGGACGGACGGGCTCCGGGGCGTCAACCCGGAGGCGCCGGCGCCCCTCCATGTAGACCATCAGGATGGCGATGTCGGCGGGGGCGATGCCACTGATCCTCGATGCCTGCCCGAGCGAGGCCGGCTGCGCGCGGCTCAGCTTCTCCCGGGCCTCCGCCCTCAGTTCAGGTATGGCATCATAGTCGAGCCAGGCAGGGATGCGTGCCTCCTCGCGGCGGCGGAACTTCTCGACCTGCGCCAGCTGCCGTTTGAGGTAGCCCTCATACTTGGCTTCGATCTCCACCTGCTCGCGCACGGCCGGGTCAGTGGCCAGCTCGGCCAGCCGGGCGTCCTGCTCAGCGAGCATCTCCAACGTCACCTCCGGGCGCCGCAGCAGCTCGCGCAGCGTCCGCCCGTCCCGGCCAGTGCGCTCCATGTACTGCGTCACGGCGGCGATGTCGGCCTCTTTGCGCTGCAAGGCCCCCCAAAGTCCATCGGAGACCAGGCCGTTCTCGCGGCCGTACCTCATGAGGCGGCGGTCGGCGTTGTCCTGCCGCAGCAGGAGGCGGTGCTCCGCCAGCGACGTGAACATGCGGTACGGCTCCTCGGTGCCCCTGGTGACCAGGTCGTCTATAAGCACGCCCACGTAGGCCTCGTCGCGGCCGAGCACGAGCGGCTCATCGCCTCGGAGCTTCCGGGCGGCGTTGATGCCGGCCATGAGGCCCTGCGCGGCAGCCTCCTCATAGCCGCTGGTGCCGTTGATCTGGCCGGCGTGGAAGAGCCCCTCCACGCACTTCGTCTCCAGGCTGGGACGGAGCTGGGTGGGCGGCACCCAGTCGTACTCCACGGCGTAGCCGTAGCGCATGATCTGCGCCGTCTCCAGCCCCTCGATGCTGTGCACCATGTCCTCCTGGACGTCCCGCGGCAGGCTGGTGAACAGGCCGTTGCAGTAGACCTCCAGCGTGTCCCGGCCCTCCGGCTCCAGGAAGAGCAGATGCCGCTGCTTGTCCGGGAAGCGGAGGACCTTGACCTCGATTGAGGGGCAGTAGCGCGGCCCGAGACCGGCCTTGATCTGTCCGTCATAGAGCGGCGCCCGGTCGAGTGCGCTGCGGATGATCTCGTGCGTGCGGGGGTTCGTGTAAGTCATGTAGCACGGTAGCTGCTCGCACTCGATGCGTTCGGTCGAGAAGCTGAACGGGCGCGGCTCGAGGTCGCCCGGCTGCGGCTCCAGGCGGTCGAAGTCCACCGTGCGGCCGTTGACACGCGGCGGCGTATCCGTCTTGAACCGGCTCACCCCGAGGCCCACTCGCCGCAGCGATTCCGACAGGCCGACCGCCGCCGGCTCGCCCATGCGGCCGCCGGCCACGATGTCCGGCCCCAGGTGCAGCACCCCGTTCAGGAACGTCCCCGTGGTGAGGATGACGGCCCGCGCCCGGCAGACGTCTTCGTCATGCGTCCGAACGCCCCGCACGGCGCCGTCCTCCACGATGAGGCCGGTCACCATGCCCTGCCGCAGCAGCAGGCCGTCCTGGGCCTCCAGGCGACGCTTCATCGCCACGTGGTAGGCGTTCCTGTCTGCCTGGGCGCGGGGCGAGTGCATGGCCGGGCCTTTGGCGGTGTTGATCATGCGGAACTGGACGCCCGTAGCGTCAATGGCCCTGCCCATCTCCCCACCGAGGGCGTCTATCTCACGCACAAGCTGCCCCTTGGCCAGGCCGCCGATGGCGGGATTGCAGCTCATGCGAGCCACGCTGTCCAGGCTCATCGTCGTCAGGCAGGTCCGCGCGCCCATGCGAGCGGCAGCCAGGGCCGCCTCGCAGCCGGCGTGGCCGGCCCCTACCACCACGATGTCGAACTCTATGTCGCTCACGGGATCAGCGCCTTTGATACAGAGGGCCCACCGCTGAGGGCGTGGAGCTGAGAGATCGCCTTCTCAGGCTCAAGTGCCCGCGTAATCCTCGTGCGCGCCGAAGGAGCGCAGGCTCGCGGCAGCTGCGGGCTTCATAGCACTGCCAGAACAGTGACAAGCGCTGCGAGGGCCACAGCGATGATGAGGATCACCAGGTTCCCCTTGTCCCACGCTGCTCGGCGGCGATCAAGCTCGGCCTGCACGCGAGGCCCACGGCCATGCCGCTGAAGGGCCGCCAGTCGCGCCCGAAGGAGATCCAACTCGCCGCGAAGCCGCTCGTTCTCACGACGCAGCGCTTCCGCTTCCGATATGTCGCTCTCGTCCCTCACGCTGCACATTGGACCGCTCTTCGCCCCGCCGGTCAAGGCGGCAGCCGCCTACTTCAGGACCCATTGCTCGCCCTCGACCATGGGTGTGCGGTATTGCTTCGCGATGCGCCCGGTCTTCTCCAGGTGGTCCACGCAGGCGCGCAGGCAGCCGCGCGCGCCGGGTCCAGGCAGCGCCCCTTGGGGATCATGTCGCGCAGCCCCTGGGCCGTCGGCCGCGCGGCCGGTTGACCGGGGCGCCCCTATGGGCTACACTCATGTTCTCCCCCCTCCTCCAGGGGCGCCTGCGCAATCCCCAAGCTGGAGCACAAGATGCACCGGGAACTCAAGCAGAAGATCATGGGTCTGGAGCCCTCGCGCAGCCTGCCAGTCGCCCCCTCGGCTCTCGGTGGCATGCCCGAAGGAGAGCCGGACCTGCTCGAGGCGATGTTCCCCTTCACCGAAGTGCCGCAGGCAGCATTCGCGGGCAAAGCCTACGAGGTGATTGACGGGCGCCAGGTTGAGTTCGACTTCGAGAAACGGCGCGCGGAGCCGCTGGTGCTCAGCGACACCACCTTCCGGGACGGCCAGCAGGCCCGGCCGCCCTACACGCCCGAGCAGATGGTGGACCTCTACCGCCTGCTGGGCAAGCTGTCCGGCCCCAACGAGGTCATCGCCAACACGGAGTTCTTCCTCTACTCGGACAGCGACATCGAGGCCGTGACAGCTTGCATGGAGGCCCACGACGAGAACCCGAGCTACCCGGAGCCGACGGGCTGGATACGCGGGCTGCGCGACGACGCGCTCTACCTGAAGCTCATGCAGCACCTGGGTATCCGCGAGACGGGGCTGCTCTCTTCCTGCTCGGACTACCACATCTTCCTGAAGCTGAAGAAGAACTGGCGGACGGCCGCCGAGGAGTACCTGACCATGGCTGCCATGGCGGCCGAGCGGGACATACGCGTGCGCTTCCACCTGGAAGACGTCACGCGGGCCAACATGGACGGCTTCGTGCTGCCTTTCATCGGCCTGATCGCGCGGTTCGCCGACGAGTTGCCCGAGGAGCTGAAGCCAAAGGTCCGCCTCTGCGATACGATGGGATTCGGGCTGCCCTTCCCCGGCGTAGCGCTGCCACGGAGCGTCCCCAAGCTCGTCTACAAGGTGGTGCAGGAAGGCATCCCCTCGCACCGGCTCGAATGGCACGGGCACAATGACTTCCATCTGGTGGTGGCCAACGCCGTCACGGCCTGGCTCTACGGCTGCGACATCCTGAACGGCACGCTGATGGGCTTCGGCGAGCGAACCGGCAATCCGCCGCTGGAGGGCGCCGTCATCATGTACCGCGCTTTGAAGGGCGCCAACGGCACCAACACGCAGGCCATCACGGAGATAGCCGACTACTTCCGCGCCATGGGCGTCATCATCCCGCCCCAGCATCCCTTCGTCGGCGACGACGCCAACCGCACGCGGGCCGGCATACATGGGCACGGCCTGGCCATGGACGAACGCATCTACCAGATCTTCGACACCACCGACCTGCTCGGCAAGCCGCCCGCCATCACCATCACAGACAAGTCCGGCCTGCAGGGCATCGTCTACTGGGCGCAGTGCTACCTGGCCGAGACGGTGGCCGAGCGCAGCGACATCACCGTCAAGAAGACGCGCCTGGTGGAGATCAGCAAGTGGGTGGACTACCAGTATGACGCGCTCGGCCGGACGACGGGCATATCGGACGACGAGATGACCGGCCAGCTGCTGCTGCACGTGCCCGAGGCGGCCGTGCCGGCCTTCATCAACAAGGATTACGGGCTGACCGGTGAGGCGCGCGTCAGCGCCGACGACTGCGGCCCCATCGTGGGGGAACTCAAGGACCTGAAGAAGCAACGCCTGCAGCAGGCACGCGCGAAGGGCACGCCGCCGGACGGCGTGAGCGGAGCCACCATGCGGAGGCTGATCGCCCAGCACCTGCCGCACCTGTCCCGCTGACGCCCCCGCGCCAGAAGCGCTCCGAGGGGCGAGGAGCCGGGCCGGCCGTGTCAGCCGGCCAGCAACCGCACCAGGTCAACGGACGCGTCCGCGAACTGCTCGCGCGACACGTTGCGCCTGGCGCGCAGTAGCTCGCTGACGGCCAGGGCCGCCCTCGCCGGGCCGGCTGCGGCAATCGCCCGCAACTGCTCGCCCTCGTAATACCCTGCCAGGAACTTGCCGTCCGGCAGGCTCCCCCGGAAGACGACGTCGTCCGCATCGCCGGCATGCCCGATGTACTTCAGCGAGTTGTGGAACTGGAGCGTCCAGAAGAAGGGCACTTCGTCGTAGGGCTCCTCGCTGCCCAGCATGGCCCGGGCGGCGTGACACCCCTGCCGCTCGGCCACCACCCAGTGCTCCACGCGGCAGGCCTTACCCGTGCGCGCGTCGGGCACGACAGCTATGTCGCCAGCCGCGTAGATCCCGTCGGCCCGCGTGCACAGCTTCCCGTCAACGGGTACCGCCCCGTCCTGGAGCAGCCCGCTTCCCTCCAGATAGCTCACCGCTGGGCGGATGCCGATGCCGGCGATCACCACGTCCGCCGGCAGGCTCGTGCCGTCCTCCAGAACGATCTCCTCCACGCCGCCGTCGCCCCGCACCTCGCGAGCCGTCGTGCCCATGTGGAACTCCACTCCATGCTCCTCGTGCAGGCCCCGCACCCAGCCGCCGACCCGCCGTCCGAACACGCGGACCATCGGCACGTCCTCCGGAGCGACCACGTGCACCTGCAGCCCGCGCTCCGTGAGCGAAGCGGCGGCTTCCATGCCGATGAACCCGGCACCGAGGACGACGGCCCGCTCGGCCTCCTGGACCGCGCTTACGATGGCCTGCGCGTCGTCCCGGCTGCGCAGCACGAAGAAGCTGGGCAGCTCCGCGCCGGGGATGTCAAGGCGGCGCGGCACGCCGCCCGTGGCCAGCAGAGCCCGGTCGAATGCGATCTCCCTGCCGTCCTGGAGGATGACCTTGCGCGCATCTGCGTCCAGCCCGGTGACCAGCGCGTTCGTGAGCAACTCGATGCGCCGGCGTTCGTAGAACTTCTCGCTGTGCAGGGGCAACGACTTGACGGACGCCTCGCCGCTCATCAGCTCCTTCGAGAGCGTCGGCCGGTCGTAGGGCCGGTGCGGCTCTGCCGTTATCATCACGATGCGACCCGCGAAACCCTCCTCGCGCAGTGTGATGGCGGCGGCGTTGCCGGCTCCTCCCGCGCCGACGATCGCGAACGTCCGGTCGTCCGCGCCCTTCACCGTCGGCGCCTTCGGTTTGCGCACCTCGCCCACGTAGACCGAGCCTTCCTCCACCTTGACGGGACAGCAGCCAACCCCCGTCAGCGCAGGCGGCGCTTGCACGTCTCCGGTGGTCACGTCGAAGCGCGCCGTGTGCCAGGGGCATGTAACGGTCTCGCCCACCAGCAGGCCCTTGCTCAGGGGGCCGCCGTAGTGCGTGCACTTGTCCCCGCAGGCGTGTATCCGGCCGTTCACCCGCACGAGCATGATCTGGTCATCACCCACTTCGACCGAGATGGGCTTGCCTTCCGCCAGCTCGTCTTCGTCCGCCACCTTCGTCCATTGCTCTTCGGGCATGGTGCGGTCCCCCTTCCGCAGTGCGGGTCCCGTAGAATGCTGCCGCCCCCACTTCGATTCTGACAGGGCCCCCCTGCCCTGTCAAGGGCGCCGGCAGCGGCACTCCCCCCAACGGACAGGGGGAGGCCGGTTGGCCTCCCCCTGCTGCCCGTCATCGGCCTAGCGGCCCACCGTCAGGACGTTTGCTCCGCAGAAACAAGAGGGCTGGCCGAAGCCAGCCCTCCCGCTGCCGGTCGCAGAAGCGCCGGCCTATATCGGGTTGCCATGGGCGTCTATGCCGCCCTCGAGGCTGTTCCACTCCTCGAACTGGTCCTTGACGGCTCCCATGGCGTCCCTGTCAAGGGTTGCCAGCGCGGCATTCGTGTCAGCAATGATGCTGCCAATGCTGGCCGGGTAGTCAACCAGGGGGTGGGACGCATTGAGCAGGGCGGCCACAGCTTGCCTGAGCAGGTTGCGGGCCATGCCAATGGCGTCCTTGCCACCATGGTACTGGAGCGCTTCGAGCAGCGTGTCATCCGCGAGCTCGCTCAGCTCGGTTGGGATGTCGAAGACATCGCCGACCAGCTCGCCTGTGCCGAACCCCTCCCAGAGATCCGTGTGGCTCTTCCAGAAGCCGGGCGTCTTGCCCTCGTAGCCGCCCGTCACGACGAGCGGCTCCTCGCGGTTGCCCGACTGCGAACCGTTGTAGTTCGAGTCACCGCTGTAGATGGCCCGGAAGTAGTAATCTCCGGCCGCCGACGGGGTGTACTCAACGGAGATGGCGACACCGTCCAGGTCCAGAGCCACGGCCGGATCGAACGTGTCCCAATCGGACTCGTTGTCCGGATCCTCGCCAGGCTCCACCACCTGGAAGTCCACCGTGCCGGTCGGCATCGGGAAGACCCCGTCCAGACCCGTCACGGTCGCGGTATCCCTCACCGACTCGCCCAGCGTGATCTCGGTCACGACATCGCTGTTGATGTCGCCGCTTGCCGGGATCAGCTTCGTGGTCGTCGTCGAGTCCGCAGGATCCACCGTCAGCGGCTCCGCTGTGTCGCCGCTCTGCGACCCGTTGTAGTTCCCGTCGCCGCTGTAGACTGACCCGTCGCCAGCGGCGTGTAAACGCTCGAGATCGCCTGCTCGTTGCCGTCCAGCGCAACGGACGCGTCGTAGGTCGACCAGTCCACACTCGGCGTCTTCACCTGGAAGTCCACCGTGCCCGTCGGATCCGGGAAACTCCCCCCAAGACCCGTCACCGTCACCGTGTCCTTCACCGCATCACCCAGCGTGATCGAGGTCACCACCGCACTGTTGATGTCCCCGTCGTCCGGGATCAGCTTCGTGGATCAACCGTCAGAGGCTCGGCGGTGTTACCGCTCTTAGAGCTCTTGTAGTTAAGGTCGCCCAGGTAAACGGCGCGGAAGTAATACTGGCCCGTGGTAAGCGGCGTATACGTATCCGAGATGGCCTGGCCTGCGCCATCCAGATTCTCGCCGTCGAAGTAGTCCCAGTCGGACTCGTTGTTCGGATCCTCTCCCGGCAGGACCACCTGGAACTCCACGCCGTTGCTCGGCATGGGGAAGCTCCCACCCAGACCCGTCACCGTCACCGTGTCCTTCACGCCATCGCCCAGCGTGATCGAGGTCACCACCGGGCTGTTGATGTCGCCGTCGTCCGGGATCAGCTTCGTCGTCGTCGTCGAATCGGCCTTGCCCACGGTGAGGGGCTCATCGAAATCGCTGCTGCCGGCGGCCAAGTAGTTCGGATCGGCGCCGGGGTCGTATTCCGCACGGAAGTAGTAGGTGTCCGCGTGGTCGGGCGTGTAGATGGCCGAGACGGCCGTGGCGCTCCCCGTGTCAGGAGTCAGGGCCACGTCCGAGTCGAACTCGGTCCAGCTGGAGCCACCGTCGTCCGAAACGAAGAAGTCCACCGTGCCCGTCGGCGCGAAGCCGTTGATCCCGGTCACAGTGACCGTGTCGCGGACGCTCTCGCCGAGCGTGATGGACGTCACGACGGGGCTGTTGATGTCCCCCTCGTCGTCGATCACCTTCGTCGTGACGGTCGGCGTCGCCTTGGTTCGGTTGTAGAAGTTGACGTTGGTCGCGACGTCCGTGCCCGGCGTGCCGTAGTCAACGTCCTCCGGATCACGCAGGGGCAGCTCGAGGGTGATGGACGTCGCGGTGCCGGGGCTCGGGGTGTAGCTCTCGTACCCGGGCG
>LJUE01000088.1 GCA_001303885.1 Planctomycetes bacterium SM23_32
AGGAGGGCACCGTCAGCAGGGAACGCAGCTCCCCCGGCCGGCAGACCAGCGGCGCCACGGAGCAGCCGCAGCTCAGCAGCCTGGCGTTCGGCGTCAGCAGCGTCGGCGGCGCGCCCTCCTTTAGCCGCTCGTTGAAGACGACCAGATACGTTCCCCCCTCCAGCCGCCACCAGCCGTACTCGTCGTCCGGGCCGGCCTTCTGCGGCTGGATGGCCTGCGTGGCGCAGGGCGCCAGCTCGCTGCCGCCGAAGTCAATGCGGCCAGCCGCGTCCAGCCGGCGCACGTCGCGGGCGGTCAGGTGCACGCCGTGCGCGTCCACCTGCTTGTCCCGGTAGACGGTACCCTCCAGGCAATCGTCGAACAGCTCTTCCGGCGTCATGGCGCCCACCTCCGGTCTTGTTGACGGCGAGCAGCGCTGGCCCCGGTCCACTCTAACGCCGGGCCGGCGGCCCTTCAATCCGGCAGGCGCGCACCTTGACCGGGCCCGGGCCATGGCGTAGAGTCACGGGGCAAGCGCTCGCCGGGGCCCACCAATGGACTACGTGTCGGTCATCGAGGCGTCGGATGTTGCCGAGGCGGTCTGTGACCTCTACCGCCGCATCAGCACCGAGCTGCGCCCGGACGTGGTGGAGGCGCTCCGATCGGCGCTGGAGAGGGAGGACTCGGAGCCGGCGCGCGAGGTGCTGCGCGCCCTGCTGGAGAACGCGGAGATCAGCCGCGCCGACGGCGTGCCCCTCTGCCAGGACACGGGGCTCGTGGTGGCGTTTGTGAAGCTGGGGGCGAGGGTGGTCCTGGCGGGGGGCTCGCTCCAGGAGGCGCTCGACGAGGGCGTGCGCCGCGCGGTGGGGGCGCAGCCGCTGCGCGCGTCAACCGTCGAGTCGCCGCTGGGCAGGCGCAACACGGGCGGCAACACGCCGGCCGTCGTCCACGTTCAGCCCGTCGAGGGCGATGCCCTGACCATCCATCTGCTGGCCAAGGGCGGCGGGGCCGAGAACGTGAGCCGCCTCCACATGCTCACCCCCGCCGACGGACGCGCGGGGGTGCTGAAGGCCATCGTGCTGACCGTGGATCGGGCGGGGGCCGACGCCTGCCCGCCCCTGGTGGTCGGCGTGGGGCTCGGCGGCAACTTCGAGCAGTCGGCCCTGCTCTCCAAGCGCGCGCTGCTGCGCGACCTGCGGGAGCCGAACCCCGACGCGGAGTTGGCCACGCTCGAGAGGGAGGCGCTGGAGCGCGTCAACGGGCTGGGCATAGGGCCGCAGGGCTTCGGCGGGCGGCCCACGGCGCTGGCCGTCCTCATCGCGCAGGCGCCCTGCCACATCGCCAGCCTGCCGGTGGCCGTGAACCTGGAGTGCCACTCCCACCGGCACGGCGCCGTGACGCTGCACGGGCGGCCTCGCCGCCTCGGTGGGGCCTGAAGGGTGGGAGGCCGCCGTGCGCCGATACCCGCAGCCCAGGCTGATCAGTGCACTGCTGGCCGGTGTCCTCGTGCTCCTAGCCCTTGCCGTTCTCAGACAGACGCCCACCGGCCGGCAGGGCGCTGCGTCGGGCACAGCCGTCGGCACGGTGACCTTCGTCTACGACGGCGACACCGTGGAGGTGGCCGGCGTGGGCAAGGTGCGACTGATCGGCGTTGATGCCCTGGACGCCTACAACGAGGAGCGGACGCTGAGCCAGGCAGGGCGCTACGGCCTGTCGGTGGAGCAGGTGCGCCGCTGGGCCGGGCGCGCGGCGGAGTTCGCACGGGCGAGCCTGTTGGGCCGCGGCGTCAGGTTATGGTTCGGCGACGAGCTGTACGATGCTTACGGCCGGACGCTGGCCTACGTGCACGTGGGCGGGAGCGCCGACGAGGGGGGAGCGGGCGGGCCGGGGGGTGACTTCAACCTGGTCCTGCTCGAGCGCGGGTTGGCGGCCGCTTACCGCGCCTTTCCCCACCCGCGGCTGGAGGCGTACCTGCGGGCGGAGCGTGAGGCACAGGCGGCCGGCAGGGGGATGTGGGGCGATGCGCGTGTTCGGCCTTGAGGCGGAGGCGGCGCGCCGGCGCGCACTCGATGCGCTCGGCGGGTGGGGCGGGGCCTACGTGCTGCTGCTGGAGGTGTCGGACCGGCCGCTGCGTCTGCGCGTCGGCGCGCTGGGGGAGCTCACGTTCGAGCCGGGCTACTACGCCTACGTGGGCAGCGCCCGCCGCGGGCTGGCGCCGCGCCTCAGGCGCCACCTGAGGCGCAAGGCCAAGAAGATGCGCTGGCACGTGGACTACCTGCGCCGAGGGGCCGAGCCGGTGGCCGCGGCCGCCTGGACGGGCCGGAGAGCGGACGAGTGCGCCCTGAGCCGCTCGGTCGCCGCCCTCTGCGCGGGGAGCGTGCCACGGTTCGGGTCGAGCGACTGCCGCTGCCCCAGCCACTTGCACTACTTCCCCCGGGACCCGCGGCCGCGCCTCAGGCGGCTGCCGACGCCCTGCTGAGGGACGGCGCGGCCAAAGGCAAGGGGCGGGCCAGAGGCCCGCCCCTGCGTATCCGGCGGCACGTCGGCTCACGGCTTGGCCGGCGTGGTTTCCTTCTCCTCGATCTCGGAGGCGGCTTCGCGTTCGAAGGTGAGTTCGCCGCCCTCCTCGTCTACGACAATGCGGCCGCTGGTGAACTTGCCGGACAGGATCCGCTCGCTCAAGGGGTCTTCGAGGTACTTCTCGACGGCGCGCCGCAGCGGGCGCGCGCCGAACTCGGGGTTGTAGCCCCGCTCGATGAGCAGGTCCAGGGCGCGCACCTTCACCACGAGCGTCAGCTCCTGTGTGTTGAGCCGCTCGCGCACCTTGTCCAGCTCCAGCTTCACGATCTGCGTCAGGTCCTCGCGCGTCAGCGCGCGGAAGACGATGGTGTCGTCCACGCGGTTGAGGAACTCGGGGCGGAAGTGCTTCTCCACTTCCTCCATGAGCTGCCTCTTCATGGTCTGGTAGTCCACTTCCTCCGAGCGCATGCGGAAACCCAGACCGGCGCTGTTCCTGATGACCTCCGCGCCGATGTTGGAGGTCATGATCAGCACGGTGTTGCTGAAGTCCACGCGGCGCCCGAAGCTGTCGGTCAGCCGGCCGTCCTCCATGATCTGGAGCAGCATGTTGAAGACGTCCGCGTGGGCCTTCTCGATCTCGTCGAACAGCACCACGGAGTAGGGGCGGCGGCGTATGCGCTCGGTGAGCTGGCCGCCCTCCTCGTAGCCCACGTATCCCGGAGGAGCACCGACGAGGCGCGAGACGTTGTGCTTCTCCATGTACTCGGACATGTCAATCTGGATGAGGGCGTCCTCTTCGCCGAAGAGGAACTTCGCCAGCGAACGGGCCAGCAGCGTCTTGCCCACGCCGGTGGGCCCGATGAACAGGAAGCTCGCCACGGGCCGCCGGGGGTCCTTCATGCCGGAGCGCGAGCGCCGGATGGCGCGGCTCACGGCGTTGACGGCCTCGACCTGGCTGACGAGCATCTGGTGGATCTCCTCCTCCATGTTCAGCAGCCGGCTGGCCTCCTCCACCTCGAGCCTGGCCAGCGGCACGCCCGTCATGCGGGAGACGATCTCGCGGACCACCTCTTCGTCCACCACGCCGGCGGCCTCGCTTCCGGCCTCCAGTTCGGCCCTCTCGCAGTCCCGCTTCTCGGCCTCGATCTTCTCGATCTGGTCCCGCAGGTTGGCGGCGCGCTCGAAGTCCTGCTGCACGACGGCCTCGTCCTTCTCCAGCTGGAGGCGCGTCAGCTCCTTCTCCAGTTCCTTGAGCCTGGGTGAGACGCTCATGCTGCGCAGCCGCACCAGCGAGCTGGCCTCGTCGACCACGTCCAGCGACTTGTCGGGCAGGAACCGCCCCGTGATGTAGCGCATGGACAGGTCGGTGGCTTCGGCCAGGGCCTCGTCGGTGATCTGCACGCAGTGGTGCGCCTCATAGCGGTCGCGCAGGCCGCGCAGTATCTCCAGGGTCTCATCCCGCGTAGGCGGGTCAACCATGATGGTCTGGAACCTGCGCTCCAGGGCGCCGTCCTTCTCGACGTACTTGCGGTACTCGTCCGGCGTGGTGGCGCCGATGCACTGCACTTCGCCGCGGGCCAAGGCGGGCTTTAGCACGTTGGAGGCGTCAATGGCGCCCTCGGCCCCGCCGGCGCCGACCAGCGTGTGGAGCTCGTCAATGAACAGGATGACGTTGCCCGCCTTCTTGACCTCCTGCATGACGGCCTTGATGCGCTCCTCGAACTGGCCGCGGTACTTCGTGCCGGCCACCATCAGGGCCAGGTCAACCATCACGATGCGGCGATCGCGCAGCAGCCGGGGCACGTTGTTGTTGACGATGTCCTGGGCCAGCCCCTCGACGATGGCCGTCTTGCCGACGCCGGCCTCGCCGAGCAGGACGGGGTTGTTCTTCTTGCGGCGGCAGAGCACCTGGATGACGCGTTCGATCTCCTTCTCGCGCCCGATCACCGGGTCCAGCTCGCCGTCGCGCGCCTGCTGGGTCAGGTCGCGGCCGAAGGAGTCGAGCGCGGGCGTCTTGCTCTTGCCGGGATGCAGGCCACGCTGCTCGCTTTCCTCTCCCTCATCTTCGCCCACGTCGGGCCCGAGCAGCTCCATGACGGCTTCCTGCACCTCGTCCAGTTCGATGCCGAGCCGCAGCAGAACCTGCCCGGCGATGCCCTCCTCCTCCCTGAGCAGGCCCAGCAGGATGTGTTCGGTGCCGATGTAGTTCTGCCCCAGCCGCTTCGCTTCCTCGAAGGCGTATTCGAAGACCTTCTTGGCGCGGGGACCGGGGGCGAACTCGCGACCGCTCGAGATGAGGTCGGCGCCTCCCTTGACGACCTTCTCCACCTCGAAACGGACCCTCTTGGGGTCGAGGCCGAGGCGCTGCAGCACCGTGGCCGCCACGCCCGTGCCTTCCCTGACGAGGCCCAGCAGCAGGTGCTCGGTGCCGATGTACTGATGGCCCATCCGCTGGGCTTCTTGCTTGGCGTACTTCAGGACCTTCTGCGCGTTCTCTGTGAGCCTATCGAACATCCGTGTCTCCGGCCGCTCGTCTTAACCGGTTGACAGGCGGTCTTTTACGTAAGCTGCGCGTAGCTCGTTCCTTACGGACGTGTCCAGCACTCTGCCTTCCATTGTCTGCAAATGGGCCGGCAAAGTCAAGAGCAGCAGGTCGTTAAGCGTCTGCAGACGCGTCTCCGAGAGCAGCTCCATCTCCACGCCCATGCGTATCTGCGACAGCAGGCTCAGCGCCTCCTGCGAGGAGATGGTAGAGGCCGAGGCCAGCAGGTCGAAGGCCCGGCCCAGCCGCCCCTCCAGCTCGCCCCGGTGCTTGGTGCGCAGGTTGGAGCGGGCGGCGCGCTCCAGCTCCACCAGGGTGCGCGCGGCCCCGGCCACTGCGGCCACGATCTCGTCCTCGCTCGGGCCGAGCGTCACGTGGTTGGAGATCTGGTAGAAGTCGCCCGCCCCGTGCGTCCCCTCGCCGTAGACGCCGCGCAGCGTGAGCTGCTCGCCGCGCACAATGTCTATGACGCGGTCCATCTCCTGCGACATGACCACGCCGGGCAGATGGACCATCACGCTGGCCCGCATGCCGGTGCCGACGTTGGTGGGGCAGGCGGTGAGGTAGCCGTACTTCGCGGAGTAGGCCAGCGGAATGCGCCGGGCCAGCAAGTCGTCCAGCGCGTCGGCCCGCTCATGGACCTCATCCAGCCTCAGTCCGCCGCGGATGACCTGCAGCCGCAGGTGGTCCTCCTCGTTGACCATCACGCTGACCCGCTCGTCGTCGTCGAACGCCACGGCGCGCACCCCGTCCCCCTCGGCGTGCTCGGTGCTGATGAGGCGCCGCTCCAGCAGCAGCTCGCGCATGAGCGGCCCGATCTGGTCCAGGCGCACGTAGTGCAGGGGCGGGTCTATCTCGGCGGACAGGAGCACGTTGCGCAGCAGCTCTTCGATGCGGGCCTTCTGGCGCTCGGAGGCGCGGCCGACAAAAGGATAGCCGTCTATGTTGCGCGCCAGTCGCACGCGGCTGCTGACGACGACGTCGCTCTCGGGGCCAGCCTTGAGCCACTCGACCGGCCTATCCTTCAGCAGCGTCAAGTCCACGCTCTTCGAGCTCCTTTATGCGGTCGCGCAGTTCGGCGGCCTGCTCGTAGTCCTCCTCGGCAATGGCCGCCTGCTGGCGTCTGCGCAGGGCCCGGACGCGGCTGCGAATCGCCTCCTCCTCGCCGGCCGTCTCGGGCACCTTGCCGCCGTGCCGGGCAGAGCCGTGGATGGCCTGAAGGAGCTGTTCCAGCGGTTTGTCGAAGGCCTCGTAGTCGTTCGCGCAGCCGAGCCTCATCGTGTGACGGAACTCCAGGTAGTTCAGCCCGCAGGAGGGGCACTCCCGCAGGGCCATCTCCTTCAGCTCCGGCACGACGGCGGCGATCAGGCGCGCGAACGCCTCGTTCACCTGCGAGGGGGCGCCCTCCTGCTCGCCATAGCATTCGTCGCAGAAGTGCTTCTGCACCGGCTTGCCGTCCACGAAGTCCGTCAGGTGCCACGTGGCGCGCCGCTTCCCGCACCGCTCGCACATGTTCTCGTCCGGGTTCACCGCTTGGCCCTTCCCCGTGCGGGGCACGCCGTCGTCCTGGTCACGGCACGTAGCTGGCGC
Source organism: Planctomycetes bacterium SM23_32 (assembly GCA_001303885.1). Classification (GTDB taxonomy): domain Bacteria; phylum Planctomycetota; class Brocadiia; order SM23-32; family SM23-32; genus SM23-32. The sequence continues at coordinate 6,632 of LJUE01000088.1, forward strand.
TGCACCTGTCTGACTCCCAGCAACTGACGCGCCGTATCGAAACGCGACACGGCAGCCTGTCCTGAAGCTGCTGTGCTATGTGGCGACAGAGGTTCTCCGTGGTCGGGTTGAGTCGGTCGAAAGGGGGCACCTCGTTCAGGTACTGGTGGTCCAGGTCGTCCAGCACGTCCCCGAGCAGGCCCCTGATCTCGCGGAAGTCCATCACCATGCCCAGCTCGTCCAGCTCCTCGGCTGCCAGGCGCACCTCGACGCGCCAGTTGTGGCCGTGCAGTCTCTCGCACTCGCCCTCGTATTCGCGCAGGTTGTGGGCGGCAGAGAAATCCCCTTCGACGGTCAGCTCGTACATCCGTCCTCTCCGTTCGCACGGCGCGCAGGCTTCGGGCGGACCGGCCCTGGCAGACGGGGCGGCCCACCGGCTCTCAAAGACATTCTAATGGCGTGGTTCGTGACCCGTCAAGAAGGGGCTCTCCCGGCCCCTCCCCGGACGCGGCTCCGTGGGCTGTTGACGCCGGCCGGCCGAAGCGGTAGACTACAAGTGGTTCGTTCGATGGCGTCCGGTCGGAGCGGTGGCTCTGCTGCCGGGCGCCGTCGTGGTTTTACCGTCATCATCTTTTCTTCGCTGTTGATGATCGCCCTCATCTCCGACGTGCACGGCAATCTGGAGGCCCTTCAGGCTGTTCTGGACGAGGCGGGCGGAGCGGACGCGGTCTACTGCTGCGGCGACGTGGTAGGCTACGGTCCCAACCCGAACGAGTGCTGCCAGCTGCTGCGGCAGTGCGGCGTCCAGACGGTGAAGGGCAACCACGACAATACGTGCGCCATGATGGAAGACATGGAGCCGTGCAGCTCCATGGCCCGCCAGTCCTTCCACTGGACGCACGAGCGGCTGACGGCCGAGAACATCGAGTGGCTGCTGAGCCTTCCCCTCCGCATGGACGTGGACGGCATGAGCCTGGTCCACGGCTGTCCCGGCACGCCCTACGAGATGCTCAACACCTACGTGCTGGACTACTTCTATAGCGACAAGCAGTACGAAGAGCTGCTCGGGCGCGTCTCCGGGGACCGCCTGGTGCTGGGGCACACGCACATACCGCTCTCCCACGGGCTCAACAGCAAGGTCATCAACCCGGGCAGCCTGGGTCAGCCGCGGGACGGCAACTGGCGCCCCTCCTACGCCATCGTGGAGGACATCCGCTACAGCTTCTCGTTCGTCCACAACGCCAGGGCGAGCTTCAGCATGCTGAAGGACCGCGTCGAGTTCCGCCGGGTGGAGTACGATCGGGAACGGACGGCGGCCAAGATCGAGAGGGAGCCGGGGCTGCCGGACAAGCTGGCCCACATCCTGCG
>LJUE01000089.1 GCA_001303885.1 Planctomycetes bacterium SM23_32
GCCAGCGCCAGGGCCAGGGCCGCCTTCGCCTGCGGCTCGGGCCGGTCGAGCCAATCGGGGGGTGTCGTGCGCGCGCCCCTGTCCGCGTCGTATTGCAGCTCGAACAGGCCGTCGTCGCGCTGCATGAAAAGCAGGAACTCCGCCAGCGCCGCAATCCATGCGTCCGGCTCGGTGCGCCGTGCCACGTGGCGATAGCGGCATAGCGCCTCGAGCACGTGGGCGCTCGCCTCCAGCTCGTAGGCGAGCCGGCAGGCCTCTTGGCGCCGGGTGAACGCCCTCGTCGGGTTGTCGGCATCCATGTGGGTAGACTGCATCAGGCGCGAGACCGCGTCGTAGCAGGCCCGCACGTGCTCGGTCTTGCGCCGCACGTCGGCCAGCGCGGCCAGGGCGCCGGCTGCGGCCGCCTGATCGGTGACGGTCTCGCAGCCGCCGGGCAGCCCGCCGACCGGGTCCCAGTAGGTCAGGAATCTGCCGGTCTCGTCCTGCACGCGCACGAGGTATTCGCCGGCCAGCCGCGCCGCGCGCAGGAGCCTGGCCAGGGTCGGCTCGCCGGTCGGCGTCAGGCCGCGGGGGCACGCCAGCGCATAGCGGCTGCCCGGTGCGTCGTTGACGAAGCTCAGCGCGTCGAGCCGCCACATGCGGCGGTCGGGTTCGCGCCACGCGTCGGGCGACAGGGCCGCTTCCGCGCTCAGCGTTGGCCCGAAGCGCCGGTGCGCGAACGTCACCCGCTGCTCCGCGGCGAAGGGGCGCGCCTCGCGCAGGACGTCCACGCGCACGCGAAGGGCCGAAGCATCGGGCGGCCGGCCGAGCCGTGCGACGACCTGCCCTGCGGCGCTCAGCATGCTGCCGACCAGGCTCTCCTCGCGGGCCATGACGCGCAGGGGCGCCTCGCCCTCAGCGTAGACGGTCACAAACACCACCGCACTCAGGGGCTCCTCGCAGACAGGCGCTGCGTCAGCGCCGGGCCCTTCGCCGCCAGAAAGGGACGCCAGGAACAGGCCCAGCAGGTGCGATGCGTCGTTCTCGTCCAGTTCGACGTCCCAGCGGGCCCCTTCGGGCGGGATGGCGACCGCCGACGGGGGTTCCTGAACGGCGCCTGGCCCGTCGGCCGCCCCCGCCCTGCCCCACAGGAGCATCACGGCCGGCCCCGCCACCAGGACCGCCACCAGGAACAGGGCGGCGAACTCCTTCCGCACGGCCTCGGGGGAACGTGTCTTCATGACGGACGGCTCAGTGCTCGGGCGCGTCGGGGAGGAAGAAGGTGGTGTCCTCCTTGCCCTGGTACCACTCGACGGCGCGGCTCAGGCCCTCTGCGAAGCCGACCAGGGGCCGGAAGCCGATGGTCTTACGGGCCAGGGAGATGTCCGCCTGGGAATGCCTGACGTCGCCGGGCCGCTCGTCGGCGTAATCCGCATCGGCGGGCGTGCCCATCAGCTCGGCCAGCGTGCTCAGCAGTTCGTTCAGGCTCCGGCGCTCTCCGCTGCCGATGTTCAGCACAGCGCCCGCTGCCTTCGGAGACGTCGCGGCCAGCAGGTTGGCCTCCACCACGTCGTCCACAAAGACGAAGTCCCGCGTCTGCTCCCCATCGCCATGGACGACCGGGCGCCTGCTGAGCATGATGCTGCGGATGAAGATCGGCACCACGGCGGCGTACTGGCTCTCAGTGTCCTGATACGGGCCGAAGACGTTGAAGTAGCGCAGCGAGACGGCCTCCGGGCCGAGCCCGTCGTTGAACGCCCGGCAGTAGTGTTCGCCGGCCAGCTTGCTGGCGGCGTAGGGGCTCTTGGGGGCGGGCGGCATGTCCTCGCGCTTGGGCAGCTGGGGCGCGTCCCCGTAGACCGCGCAGCTCGAAGCGAACACCACGCGCCGCACGCCCAGCTCCCGGGCGGCCGTCAGCACGTTCAGCGTGCCCCCGACGTTCACCTCATTGGTGTGGACGGGGTCCTCCACCGACAGGGGCACGCTGACCTGGGCGGCCTGGTGCAGGACGCAGTCGGCCCCGTCGAGCGCCTCGCGCACGAGCTCGGGATCACAGACGCTCCCCTCGAAGAGCGTCACGTCGCGCTGGACGCCGGCCAGGTTGTCGCGCCGGCCCGTCGAGAAGTCATCCAGAACGCGCACCGCCTCCCCCGCCGCCGTGAGCCGTCGCGCGATGGCGGAGCCGATGAACCCCGCCCCGCCGGTGACCACGTATACGGACACTTGCCATCCCTCCGGTGGAAGACCAGGCGTCTGCGCGAGAGTTTAGCGCACGGCCTCCCGCCAGGCAACCGGCGCGGCCTTGACACTGCCCGGCGGCGCGGTGCATCCTGACCCTCGGGGTGCCGTGCGCCGCTTCTCGTCCCTCCGGCGCGGGACCGCGAAAGGCACGCGGACGGGAGCGTGAACTGACGTGAGCATCTTCAAGGCGTGCGACATAAGGGGCGTCTACCCCGGCGAGCGGGACGAGCCGGCGGCGGATGCGATCGGCAGCGCAGCGGGCGAAATGCTCGACGGCGGCGACTGCGTGCTGGCCGGGGACGTGCGGCAGAGCACGCCGGCGCTCAAGGAGGCCGTGCGCCGAGGGCTGACACGGGCCGGCGCGCGCGTCATGGACGTCGGCATCGTGCCGACGCCCGCCGCCTGCTGGGCGCGGCGGCGCTTCGGCGCGCGGGGGCTGGTCGTGGTCACCGCGTCCCACAACCCGCCGCAGTACAACGGCATGAAGCTCATGCTCGGCGACCTGCCGGTCACCCCCGAGGACATGGAGGAGCTCCAGGCCCGCGCTGAGGAGCATCGGCGGATGGGTCCGGTCGCATCTGCCTCCGCGCCGGGCGCCACGACTGCGCTCGACGTCAAGGCCGACTACCTCGCCTGGCTCGCGGGGCGATTCGCCGGCACGGGTCGCGGGCGGAAGGCCCTGGTGGACGCCGGCAACGGCTGCGCCTCGGAGTGGGCGCCGGCGGCCTTCCGCGCCGCAGACTACGAGGTGGAGGAGCTGTTCTGCCGGCCGGACGGTCGGTTCCCCAACCGCTCGCCCAACCCCTCGCGGCCGGAGGCCGTGGCGGCGGCGTCCCGGCGAGTGCGCGATGCCGGCGCCGACTTCGGCGTCTGCTTCGACGGCGACGCGGACCGGGCCGTGTTCCTGGACGAGAACGGCAACTTCGTGGACGCCGAACAGGCGCTGATCCTCCTCGCCCGCCGCGTCCTGGCCGACGAACCGGGCGCGGGCGTGGTCTACGACCTGAAGAGCACGCGCGTCGTGCCGCGCGAGGTTGAGCGCGCCGGCGGCCGGCCGATCATGGAACGCTCGGGCTACGCCTTCATCAAGCGCCGGCTCATCCGGGAGGACGCCGCCCTGGCCGGCGAGGCGAGCGGCCACTTCTTCTTTCGCGAACTCGGCGGCGACGACGGCATCTACGCCGCGCTGCGCATGGGCGAGCTGATAGCCGAGGCGGGCCGCCCCTTCTCGGAGCTGCTGGCGAGCGCCCCCCCCTACCACATCAGCCAGGACATCCGCGTCCCGTGCCCGTCGGGGCGGGCGGCGCAGATCGTGGAAGGGCTGGCGAGCCGGTTCGCCGACCGGCCCCAGGACCGGACGGACGGCGTGCGGGTCGAGTTCGACGGCGGCTGGGCGCTCTGCCGGCCCAGCGTCACGGAGCCGGCCGTCACTGTTCGCGTCGAGGGCGACACTGCCGAGCGGATGGAGGAGCTGAGGAACGCCTTCCTCGACGCGCTCCGGAGGCTGCGCGGCGCATAGCAGACGGGATGCGGAGCGTCAGGGGTCCCGGACGCCACACGCCGCCCGGGCGGCGCCCTTCGGATCCGGCCCGAAGGTCAGGAGGGACGGGATCGGTCATGGCGGCAGCGGGCGGCTACTTGAGGATGATGTCGGGGCCGGTCATCACGCGCTCGCAGTAGACGCACCGCAGGCCGACGGGGTCGGAGGCGATCACGTCGAAGCAGGTGCTGACGGCCTGGCGGTTGGTGATGCAACTGGGGTTGAAGCAGCGCACGATGCCCTCGACCCGCTCGGGCAGCTCGACGCTGCGCTTCTCGGCCACCTCGTAGTCCTGGATGATGTTGAGGGTGGCCTGGGGGGCGATCAGGGCGATCTTGTTGACCTCCTGGGGAGTCAGCTCGCGGCTTTCGATCTTGATGATGCCCTTCTTGCCGACCTTGCCGCTGGGCAGGTTCATGCCCACCAGCACCGTGTGCTGCTCCTGGGCCAGCCGCAGTATCTCGGCCACCTTGAAAGTGGCCTCGTTCTGGATGTGGTCAATGACCGTCCCATTGCGAATGGCCGAGACGCTCATCTCACGCCGCGCGCCCTTCTCGGAACCCATGCTCACGCCTTTCCGAGCACCATGGCCAGCAGGGCCTGCCGCACCGGCACGCCGTTCCTGGCCTGTTCGAAGTAGACGGCGTACGGTGTGTCGTCCAGGTCGGGGGACAACTCGTCCACCCGCGGCAGCGGGTGCATTATGCGCAGAGAGTCCTTCACGACGCAGCTCTCGAGCAGCGCCCGGTCTATGCGATAGGCGCCCTTGACGCGCTCGTATTCGATGATGTCCGGGAACCGCTCCTGCTGGATGCGGGTCGAGTAGAGGATGTCCAGCTCGGGCAGGACGCCGGCCAGGTCGTCGGACTGCTCGTAACTGACGCCCGACTCCTCCAGCTCCCGCAGCAGCCCCGACGGCACGGCCAGGTTCGGCGGCGAGACGAAGACCTGGCGGCAGTCGAATCGGGTCAGGGCCGTCACCAGCGAGTGCACCGTGCGCCCGTACTTCAGGTCCCCCACGAAGCCGACGGTGAGCCCGTCAATCTGCCCGCGCACCTTGCGGATGGTGTAGAGGTCCAGGAAGGTCTGCGTCGGGTGCTGGTTGGCGCCGTCGCCGGCGTTGATAACGGGCCGGCCGGCGATCTCAGCCGCCAGCCGGGCCGCCCCCTCCCAGGGGTGGCGCAGCGCTATCACGTCGCAGTAGCCGGCCACGATGCGAATGGCGTCGCTGAGGCTCTCCCCCTTCTTGAACGAGGTCAGCTCGGGGTCGCCCAGGTCCAGCACCTTCCCGCCGAGCTTCATCATGGCCGAGGCGAAACTCAGCCGCGTGCGCGTGGAGGGCTCCAGGAACATCGTGCCGAGGATCCGCCCCTCCAGCAGGCCGTAGTGGTCCTCGGCCTCCATGTGCGCGGCAGTGGACAGGACCCGGAGGATGCCGTCACGGTCGAAGTCGCGGATGCTGATGACGCTCCCCTTGTAGCCCAGCACCATGCGGCCGGCCCCCTTCTGCACCGACTGGACTGCAACCGGCGGTCGCACCGACCCCGCCCTCGGGGCGGATTATAACCCAAAGCCCCGGCCCTGCAAGCGCGCACGCGGCCCCCGTCTGGCCGCGCGCCCTCACTGCGCCAGCGCCTCGACCACCAGGTCACCCACCTCGGAGGTGCTGTAGCCCATCCGCCCGGCGGCCATGCTCTTCAGCTTGCCGGCCGTCACGCTCATGACGGCCCGCTCGACGCGCTGCGCGGCCGCCTCCTCGCCGACCTGCTCCAGCATCATCGCCAGCGCGCAGATGGCAGCCAGCGGGTTGATGACGCCCTTGCCGGTGTACTTCGGCGCGCTGCCCCCTATCGGCTCGAACATGGAGACGCCCTCGGGGTTGATGTTGCCGCCGGCGGCGATGCCCATGCCCCCCTGGATCATCGCTCCCAGGTCCGTGATAATGTCGCCGAACATGTTGCACGTCACGATGGTGTCGAACCACTCGGGGTTCTTGACCATCCACATGCAGGTGGCGTCCACGTGGGCGTAGCCCCGGGTCACGTCCGGGTACTCCTCCCCCACCTCGTTGAAGACGCGCCACCACAGGTCGTGGGCGTAGGTGAGCACGTTGGTCTTGGCGCAGAGTGTCAGCCGCTTCTCGTCGTTGCGCCGGCGGCAGTAGTCGAAGGCGTAGCGCACGCAGCGCTCCACGCCGAAGCGCGTGTTCACCATCTCCTGGATGGCCACCTCGTTCGGGGTGCCCTTGTAGGTGAAGCCGCCGCTGCCGGTGTAGAGGCCCTCGTTGTTCTCGCGCACCACGACGAAGTCAATGTCCTCGGGGCCCTTGTCCTTCAGCGGCGTCTCGACGCCGGGGTAGAGCTTGACGGGGCGGAGGTTGATGTACTGCTGAAGCTCGAAGCGGAGCCGCAGCAGCAGGCCCTTCTCCAGGATGCCGGGGGCCACGTCGGGATGGCCGACGGCGCCCAGGTAGATGGCGTCGAAGCTCCGCAGCTCCTCCAGCGCCGAGTCGGGCAGCACCTCGCCGGTGGCCAGGTAGCGGTCGCCGCCGAAGTCGTACTCGACGGTCTCGCAGTCGAAGCCTTCGATCCGGCTGACGGCGGCCAGGACCTTCAGCCCCTCGCGCACGACCTCGGGGCCGGTGCCGTCGCCGGGGATGACGGCTATCTTGTGCATGGCGGCCTCGCGGAGCAGACGGGGGAAGTAAGCCAGGCGACCAAGCGCATCAGCTTACCCCTCGCCCCCCGCCAAGTCAAAGGCGGGGGGGCCGGATGTACCGTCGCAAGCGCCGGGCGGAGACCGACGGGCCTTGCTGCGACGTCATCATCCGGCGATGGGAGGAGTTCACGGGGCGGCAAGCTGAACGCATTCTGGAGGCAAAGGAGGCGGCCCATGCTGAGGGGTGAGAAGCTGTTCAAGTTCGTGGCTGGACTCATGCTGCAGCGGTTCTTCGGAACCATTACAATACGGTTCGAAGCGGGCAAGGTGACCCATGTTGATGCCGAAACCCGGCGCACTTGGCGGTACGAGGATCTGCCAGAGAACGAGGGGACCTAGCGGTCGCGTCTACTTGCTAGAGGCATCCAGGAGGTGACTCACACACCATGGCTGAAGATACACAGGCCTTTGTGCTGCGGATAGCGCCAGGCAGGATTGACAGAGTCGCCGAAGCGCTCGAGGACGATGACATCATCATCGGTTGGTCTCGCGCGGCGGAACTGCTGGATAGCAGCCTTGACTGGGACCATTTCCGAGAGGTCATCCGTAAGAACTACTATGAGGGCGATGACACGCTTCACAGAGCAGGGCAAGCGGGGGGCCACCTGTGGCGCTTTCTACGTGAGATGGGGCCAGGAGACCTTGTTGTGGTACCCCACGGTGCCCATTTCTACGTTGCCAAGGTCGAGGGTGTGGCTAGGCACGACTCGTCCCGAGTCGCCGATGACACAGCGTTTCGGCGACCAGTCACGTGGCTGAACGAGAAACAGCCGATTCCAAGGGCATTTGCCAGAGCCGCGTTACAGACGCGTATGAAAGTGCAGGGTACTACGGCAGACGCCGCAGACCTGCTCGACGAGATACGTGAGTCTCTGCGTGTCGCGCAGGGGGAGGCAACCCCGACGTTCGAATCGGACCTCTATACACGCCTTGTGCAAGATACGCTAGACGAGATTCGGTCTGGCCGCATCAACGATTTCGGCTTCGAAAGCCTTCTGAAGTCAGTGCTTGACGCCATGGGTGCAGAGAACGTACGTATCGTTTCCCGGTCGCAAGACAAGGGCGCAGACTTGCTGGCTACCTTCCTTCTTGCCGGTGCATTCCGTTTGCTTGTCGCCGTCCAAGCGAAGCACTACCAGCCTGAACCGCCAGTAAGCGCGGACGCCGTGCACCAACTGATTCAGGGAATTGAGGCGGAGTCAGCGGACCTCGGGATGGTGGTTACATCCGGGACGATATCTGACGACGCAACTCGGCTGGCTGAGAGCTACTACGAAGACAAGGGCATCAGGATCGAGCTAGTCGATGGTACACAACTCGCCGCACTCATTGTCGAGCAAGGGTTGCGGACCCCATAATGGGGGCGTGTCGGTGGTGTCCAGGAAGATGCGCATTCCTCGGCACCTGAAGCGCTGGCGCGTTGACGACTCAAGCCTGATGGTTCGGCCGACAGGCGTTGAAGGGTCAAGCCCGATGGCGCGGAGACACGTAGTCTCCGTGCGTCGGGCTTTCTGTTTGTAGGGAGGCGAAGAAGAAGCCCCGACCCTCGCCCGCCGGTCATCTGGCGGGGACGCGGCCGAGGCCGGGGAGCCGGCATGACACTACGTCGTTACCTCAGACTCGCTGCGCGCTGCCTGGCGGAAGCTGACGCCGTGCGCGTCAGGCGTCCTGTGCGCCGCCGCTGAGGCGCCGCAGGGCCTCGCCGAAGTGCTTCGTCGGCCTGGTTGGGGGCCTCGCAGATGCGACCCCGACGCGCCTATGGCCGCTCCACAGGCCCGGTCTCCTCGGCAAGCACGCCCAGATACGCCCGGTAGGCGTAGACGCGTCCCCGCTGCCTGCCCGTGATCTCGTCCAGCACGCCGGCGGCGCAGAGGGCCTCGACGGCGTTGCCCGCCGTGGGCCTGCTGGTCCCGAGCAACTGCGTGGCGCGCGCCACCGTGACGATGGGGTGCTCCGGCAGCAGGTCGAAGAGCCGGATGGACGTAACGGTAGCCCCGGGGTCG
>LJUE01000090.1 GCA_001303885.1 Planctomycetes bacterium SM23_32
GGCGACCTTACGGAAGTCCGCCTCCGCGTAGCCGAGCTGGTTGCAGATGATCTCCCGGTCGGCGTCTATGCCCCGCCGCGCGTAGTCGAAGCTGCCGGGCGCGAGGTCGTCCGAGCCGTAGACGAGCCGCTCCGGCCCCAGATAGGCGAGCGCCTTCTCCAGCGCGTCGAGCCGGTAGACGTCCGGTGTGCCCCGGGTGATGTCCACGTACATCTGCATGCCCGCCGCCTGTCCGCGCTGGGCGGCGGCCCGCATCCGGCCCGCCACGGCGATGCACTCGTCGGTCCACGGCCAGGAGATGTGGGCCAGGGCGAACTTCACCTTCGGGAAGTGGAGCATCACCTCATAGAAGGCCGGCCGGCAGAAGCGCGAACTGTCCATGTTCCCGAACAGAATGCCCGAATGGAACAGGAGGGGCTTCCGCGTCTCCTGGATCGCCTCGTAGACGGGGAAGAAGCGCTCCTCATAGGGATACCAGTGGTCGGGGATCATCTTGTAGCCCCGCAGGCCCGCCTCGGCGGCCTGGCGCACGTGGTCCACCGCGCCGGAGAGCGTCGGCTCGATCCACGCGAACCCTATGAGCCGGTCGGGGTCCGGCGCGCAGACGCGCGCGATGATCCGGATGGACGCGGCCAGCTCCTCGTTGGAGTCCGTCATGGCCGGCGCCAGCAGCACGGCCTTCTCCATCTCCCGGGCGTCCATGGCCTTCAGCACGTCGCCGCCGTCAGCGTCGGGGCGGCAGTGAATGTGGCAATCGCTGAACATGCTCGGTCCTCCGCTCCTCAGGGGCTGCGGTCACGCTGTGAGTTGCCGTGCTCTTGTATGCGACCCGGGCCGTGCTTTCAACTGCCTTCCAGAGACCGTGGAAACGCCCGGCGCGTTCGGTTACAAGATGCCCTCCGTCCGCCCGCGCCATGCAAGGGGCCCTGAGTTGGACGACGGCCGACCCGCCACCATCCGCTGGCTGACCGCCACCGCCTGGGTGTCGCTGCTCGTCTTCGCGGCCACCTCCACCCTGACCTCGGTCTCGCTGAAGCACATCGGCACGGACCTCGAGATCGGCTACTCCCTGCGCGGGCTCATAGCCTTCGCGCGTGCCATTGTGCTCGCAGCCTCGACGTTCACGGTCGGCTACTGGGCCGACCGCACGGGCAAGCGGCGGCTGCTGAGCGCCGGCATGTGCGTGGCCGCCCTCGGCCTGGTGTGCGTGGGGCGCAGCAGCGGCTACGCGGGCCTGCTGGCGGGCACCATGTTGATGGCCCTCGGCCTGGGCTCGCTGGAGGCCCTCATCAGCCCCCTCATCACGGACCTGCACCCCGAACGGGTCGAGACGCAGATGAACGTGCTGCACGCCTTCTTCCCGGCGGGCATCGTCCTCGCGTCGCAGGTGGTAGGCAGGGCGCTGGACGCGGGGGTGCCGTGGCGGATGCCCTTCACGCTCGTGGCGCTGCCGGCGGTGGTGGTGGCCGTCATGTACGGCGTCGGCCGCTACCCCGACGCCCGGGCGGGCGGCCGTCCGACCCCCGTGCGCGTCCGTGCCGTGCTGGCCAACCCGCTGTTCTGGGCGCTCGCCTTCGCCATGTGGCTCACGGCCGGCTGCGAAGGAGCGCTCATCTACTGGAGCCCCAACTTCGTCCAGGACGCCTACGGCACCACGGCAACGGTCGGCGCCTGGGGGCTGACGGCGTTTACGGCGGCCATGGCGGTCGGCCGGTTCGGCACGGGCGCGGCTGCCCGGTTCGTGCCGCTCTCCCGGCTCATGGTGTGCCTGGCGCTTCTGGCGGCCGGCTCCGGGCTTGTGCTCGTCCTGGTGGACGCGCTGTGGGTGAGCATGACGGCCTTCGTGCTGGCGGGGCTGTTTGTGGCGTGTTTCTGGCCCAGCATCTTGACCGTGGCGAACCGCCGCATCGCCGCGCGGTCGGCCACGCTGCTGGCCATGCTGTCGGTGGCGGGCATAGCGGGCTTCGGCGTCATCCCCGCCGTCATCGGCGCTCTGGCCGACGCGCGGGGCCTGCGGTTCTTGTGCTATAGTTGACGGCGTCTAGGCGCAGGCGGCCGTTGGCCCTCGTGCAGTTGCCTCTCTCCCGGTCTTTCTCGGCGGCCTCAGCGTCCTCGGCGGTGGCTGGCCCCCCGCGCGCCGGTAGCTCAGGGGATAGAGCATCGGATTTCTAATCCGACGGTCGGGGGTTCGAATCCTCCCCGGCGCGCCAACCCTTCCTCAGACGTATCCTCATACCCGGCAATCACTTCCGGCAAATCCGCGGCTTCCCGAGGGGCCTCCAAAGCGCCCGTCATATGTCTTGCTCTGTCCGGCAAAGTCTGGCAAAGTCGCTCGCTGTTGGCAAAGCAGGAGCCCAAGTCATCTGGCCCGTCCGTGCCCGTCGCTTCCTCAGCGTCGGCCGGCCCACTGGTGTCCGGCAGGGCTCGCACCGCCTCGCCCTGGGCCTCCAGTGTCGTGTGCGTGTAGCGCGAGAGCGTCAGATTCACGTCGCTGTGCCGTGCGAGCCGCTGCGCCACGGTCGGATGAACGCCGCTCCGCGCCAGATTCGTGACAAACGTGTGCCTGAGCGCGTGGAAGTCCACAACACGCCCGTCCCGATCGCAATAGGGGATCCCCGCCGCCTTCAGGTCCGCGCGTAGCATCTTCGCGCTTGATGGTAAAGCCCACGCGGACGCTCGAGGCGGGAATCAGTTCGGCAAGCGCCTTCTCAATCTCGTCGAGGCGCCACGGCCGACCTTCCACGTCCATCGGGCCTTGTTCGGAGATCACACCCTTTGGCCCTCCTCGTCCAGCCCAGGTGCGGGCCGCATCGTCACGCTCAGCTCGTACTCCATCACGGACACATCGGGCAGGTCGGCAACGGCGTACCTGAGCCGGTCCGAAGCATGCTGCGCCACAATGACCCCGCGCACCGGCCGCCCTTCCGCAAGGTGCCGTTTCACCCAGCCCATATAGCGCAGCACCTGCCCAACGGCAGCGTCCGGGCTCCGACCTACCTTCAGTTCGATGACGACGAGCCCGCCGCCGCCGTCCTCTCCCAGCAGGTCAACGCGCCCGACCGGCGTCGCGTACTCCACCCCCGCGTTCCCGTACTCGTCAACGTAGAGCTGTAGCCCCTCCTCGATGGCCTCCAGGTTCAGAGCCAGGTAATCGCGAAGCTGGTCCTCCGCCTGAAAGCCTACCGTTGGCTCGCCTGCGCCGACCGTTTCCGCCACCTCCTCCTCGACCTCAGCAGCGCGAGGCCGGCCTTCCCGTGCCACCCCCAGCGCCCCGTCCTCATGCCGCACGATCTTCCACACGCCGTGCTTGCTCGGGTCGTAGAGCAAGACCCGTCCCTTGTCTGGCCGGAACAGGAAGTCGTACCGCTCGTCGCTGGCAATGCGCGGCTTGTTCTGCCCGTAGTACACCCTCGATGGGTGGTTAACACTGCAGAGGACGATGTGACACTGGATCGTGCTCTTGTTCGTGCCCGGGTACTTGCGCAGTATCCAGTCGCGCACCGCGGTGTTGGTCGTATCTCCCCCCAGGGCCTCCACCGCCTCCTTGACCATCTTCCGCACTGTCGGTCGTCGCTCCGCGCTCATCTTCGTCCCTACCCCTCGGCCCCGCGCCGCCGCAGAACGGCATCGCTTGATTATCCGTTGCCCCCAGTGGCATGCCTGCCTTCGCCGCGGCTTGCTCCGACGATCTTCCATCCAGAGCCCAGCCCCTGCCGCCGCTGAGGGAGCACATCGAGGACATCGGGACGATCGTGCGGCAGCTCTTCCTCGCCCTCTCGCCGGATGGACGGGAGCTCAAGCTGTCGGCCGAGGACCTGGAGGCGCTCGAGGGCTACGACTGGCCGGGCAACGTGCGGCAGCTCATCAAGGTGCTCAAGCGCTCGCTCTGCCTGGGCCTGTCGATCGGGAAGGTGCTGGACGAGGAACGCCGGCTCGGGCCACTGGTGGAGGGCGTCGGTGACGGGGGCGTGGATGCCCCGCTATGGCCCATGACGGCCGAATTCGTGGTGATCAGGCTGCACGGTGGCGGTCGGGAGGAGATGGAGAAGCGGACAGGCAGGAAGTGGGGGCAGATCGTCGAGCCGAAGCCCGAGGGGATCCGGGCCGCCGTCGAGATCGTGCGGGACAACGCCAGCCGGGGCGCGTTGACCATCGTGAACATCAACAACCACTACGATGGCTGCGCGCCCCTCACGACCGAGCGGTTCCTGCGGCTGCTGCGGGAGGACTGAGGTCAGACCACCCGGATTGCTGGCTCAAGGCGGCGGATTCTGGACTGGGGGGCACGCCGAGGACAGCTCTGCCAACAGCCTTGACACTCGACCAAACAACGCTATCATCGTGTCCGTATTAACCGCTGGGAGCCGCGCCTGCCTAACCAAGGGCAGTATGAATGGGGCAAGACACCACATGGCGCTTGGTGGAATGTGACTGCGGCCGCCTGATCAACCTGAGCCCGGCGTTCCACAGCGACCGCGTCAAATGTCCCGAGTGTGGCAGGATCTGCAAGCTGACGCCAGCGCGCGTTCGACAGCAGACGAGCCGCGACATTGCCGCTCCTGAGGATGGCGCAGCTTCGCCTCCCGGCCCACGCACGTCCCTGCGCAAGCCGCTCTTGTTCGCAATCGCGGCAGCCCTCGCCTTGGGTCTCGTTGTCCTGGCATACGTCGCGACCAGGGAGCCTGAGGACCGTGCGGCCGGGCCAGCACGGGCGCAAGTACCAGCCAAGGAGAAGCCAGCCCGTGTCGGGCTGGCACAGCCGCATGCTCCACAGGTCGCAGAGGACGACCCGGCGGAAGTTCGCGTGATTAAGGGACAGGAGCAGGGCGGAATACCCGAACGCGCTGAAGTAGCGCGGGACGCTAATGCATCAGTGGAACAGGAGCCGGGGCGTGCGCCGGACGAAGGCGCTGGGCCCGGGCCGCCTGCACCGGCCGCCAAGGCTAACCTGATCGACCTGAGTGACGTTGGCACGTGGCAGACGCACCGAGGAGACGGCGCGGGGGGCGCGATTCAGCCGGCTTCTGCCTCGTGGGCCGCAGTGGATGACGTTCTGCACGGGCGTACGGACTGGTCCTACCTGCAGTGCCCGGTGGTTTTGCCTCGGGATTTCGAGTTGCGGTTCAGAGTGAAGGGCCAGCGAAGCTCGCTGAGCGTATCACCGGTCGTCGATCCACCGTGGCGAACTCGCGAAGCCTTCGGGGTGCAGTTCAACTACCTTTCATCGGGAACCCCGCGGGGCGCGACGTGTTGGGTGCGTCACGGCAATGCGTTCTCCGTAAAGGACGCCCCGGTTCAAGCGGCGCCGAGCGGCGGAGGCGAGTGGAACACCGTTAAGCTCGTATCGAAAGGCGGACGCCTCTGGCTCTCGGTAAACGGTCACGTCGCTTTTGGCGACATCTCCTGCAACCTGGAGGGCGCCAACATCATCTTTGCCTGCGGGCATGGATGCAAGGCTGTGCAGTACGCCGACCTCACGTTGACAAGCCCTGGGGGGGCCCCGCCCGACGCGGCCGGAAGGACGGAGTCAGAAGAAGCCGAGCCCGCGCCACCTGAGTCTGGCAGCAAGGCCAACCTGATCGACTTGAGTGATGTTGGCACGTGGCAGACGTACCGGGGGGCCCCCGACGGGATTCACAGGGGCCCTGCTTCGTGGGAAGCCAATAACGGCGCTCTCCGAGGCACAACTGGGTGGTCGTTCCTCGAGTGCCCGGTGGACTTGCCGGAGGAGTTCGAGTTCTGGTGCAACTTCCGGGGCGCAAGAGCAACCGTGTTCGTGCGCGACCTGTCGGTAGGACCGGCGGAGGGGAAAGGACGCGAGGAAGTCAGTGTGCAGCTGAACTACCTCCGCAGGCCGGGGATGAATCCTCCAGGCATCACCCTCAGGCTCCAGCATCAGGGGAGGACGCTAAAGCAGGAGGGGATCCGGGGCATCCTAAGGCCCGAAGGTCAATGGAACAGGGTCGGGATCGTCCGGGTCGACGGGAAGGTCAGCTTATACGTGAACGGGTGGGTGGCCATACGACGCATGCCATGCGACCTTCGGAAAGCTCACGCGTTCTTTGGCTGTGGCAATGGCTGTAACCGAGTCGAGTACTCCGATATCAGTCTCGTGTCGCTGGGATCTGAGTGAGTGCACAGGCTCCCCACGTCCCGCAACCTTTGCGGGTCTGGTGAACGGCGTCGGCAGGAGGGCAGCAGCGCCTGCGCGCGGCAAGCTCTACGCCGTGCCTTGGCAGGTAGGAGGAGGCGGATGATGCGGGCCGTGGTTATTGCCCTGGGATGCCTCATCCTATCGCTGACGGGGTGTGCGACTCCCTATCAGGCGAGCAGCAGCCCCAACGGGTTCGGCTACTCCGACACCAGGCTGAGCCAGAACGCGTTCCTCGTGTCATTCCAGGGCAACGCTGCAACGCCCCGAGAGACCGTTGATACCTACCTGCTCTACAGGTGTGCCGAACTGACAGAGCAGGAGGGCTTCGACTACTTCATACTGGCCGAAGGCCATTCGGAGGACGTCCATCAGTCGTTTACTGCGCCTGGTTCCTTTTCCTCGACCACGACTTTCTCGACTATGTACCACGCGGGGCAGTACACCCCGATGGGAGCGCGCACGACTGGCACTTACCCGCCCCCTCAGACCTACCATTTCTCCATGCCCAGGGCTACGGCCCTGATCAAGACCTACCACGGCGGGCCGCCCGAACATGAGCCGAGGGCGTTCAAGGCCAGCGGAGTCCTGCAGTACCTCGGGCCCAAGGTACGTCCGACGAAGGAGCCGGCCGAGTAAGTGCTCCTCCTGGCTCTCGTGTCGCTCCCAGGGGCCGCAGCAGGATGCTGTTCCGGCGATCACTAACCACGGGACCCTACGCCCGAGGTGTTCTGCTGCACAGGCGTCGTCAGATCACCTGAGCCGCCAACTCGGGCGGCTCGGGCTGGTCGGCGTTGGCGTCGGTGTTCTGGGTCTCGAAGCCGTCGGCGACATGCCGCCGCGGGCCGCCACGAGCGGCCTGGCCATCGGGAAGGGCCTCTTCGAGACTGACATAACGACGCGGCTTCGCCTCGACGAGGCGGAAGTCGTCGTCACCGAGGGGACTTGAGAGTCCGGAGCATTGCCGTGAGGAACGGCCTGCTGGTCCTGCTGCTGATCGCCTGCGGTCTTTGCGGTGCCGCCGCTGGCGGGGAGGAGACCGTGCGTTCGGGGCCCTGGGAGCTGCGTTTTGACGATGCGACCGGCGACTGGACTGCACTGAGCTGGAACGGGAAGCCGCTGCTGGCCGAGAACACGGCGACGCCCGCCGTAGACGTTCAGACCGAGGACGGACGGTGGCTGCAGATGCAGCGGGGTGTCGAACCTCGGCTCCTCGAAACCGTGTGGCACGAGGACGCCGCTACCCTCATTCTCACACGCCGGGCGGGGGATTGGACGCTCATGGAGCTCGTCCGTTTCGGCGCCGACGGCAACGAGAACCGCATCGCGCGCGACCTGGGTCTGACGTGGGATCCCGAGGGCGGGACCGGCGCGGCGGCCTCGAAGTTCCACGGGGTCATGTTATCCGCCGCGCTGCCGAAGACGGGGCGCTACCTGGTCCCCACGCAGATCGCGCAGGCGAACGGCCGCGGCCGCTGCGCCGACCTGCCGATCGGGCAGGCCGCCAACACAAGCTGGGCGATCTGGCCGATGCTGATCGAGCCGGAAGACGGCCTCACGCTCCTCTGCATCAGCGACATGCGCCGCGATCCCGGCTCCACCCTCATCTGGAGCGAGGACGATCGTCTCCGGCTCGTTCAGGACTTCCATGCTGAGGGCTGGGCGGAGCGCGGCGTCACGCAGGAGGTCGGCACGGCTTTCATCGAGGTTGTGCCCGCGCCGCTGGAGGTCGCCCTGGCCGAGGCAGTCTGGGCCTGGTATGACGATGTCGGGCTGCACGTGCCGCCCTCCCGTCCCGACTGGGTGCGGGATGCCGTCCTCTATTCGTTCCATCCCGGCGGTACGATCGGCAGCGGCTTCCGGGACCTCGGCGGCTTCACGGCCGCACGAGAGAACCTGTTGCCGATCGTCGAGCGGCTGGGCATGGGCGCCGTCTGGGCGCTGCCCATCGAGGACCGGAGCTGCTACTGGCCGCGGGACTACTACCGGTTCCAGCCGGGCCTGGGCAGCCCCCAGGAGTACCGGGCGCTGGTGGATGCGGCACACGAGGCCGGCATCCGGTTCTGGCAGGACATCGTCCCGCACGGCGGCACGCCCGCCTTCGGGCAGGTGCGCGGCAACAAGCCGTGGTGGCTGGCGTTCGACGAGAACGGCGATGCCCAGAGCTACTGGTGTTGGGACTTCGGCGAGCCGCACTGGCAGCAGTACATCGCTGGCGTGGCCGCGCACTACGTCCGCGTGTTCGGCATCGACGGGTACCGGATCGATGCCTGCGGCGGCAACCGCATCACGAACTGGCGCCGGGCCGGCTTCCCTCCCCGCGACCCCACGCCGGCCAACGTGCCGGAAGACTACTGGGATGTCTCCCTTGACGAGGTCGGGGGCGAAGTCCCCGCCCTTTCCTACGAGCGCGGCAGCCTGGGGCGGCGGCAGGGCGGGATGGAGATGATCCGCACCATCCGTGAGGCCGTTCGCCTGCACCAGCCGGAAACGGGCGCCGTCCTCGCCGAGGTGGAGAACAACCCGTACATGCAGGAAGCGGACGTTGTCTATGACTTCGGGCTGGCCCACAGCGTCTTCCCGCGGCTGAGGAGGACGGACCCGGCGGAGGGGGTCCCGTATCTGCGCACATGGCTGGAGGAACAGAAGCTGGCCGAGCCGCGCGGAACGACCCGCTTGCGCTACACAGAGAGCCACGACACCGTGCGGGCCCGGGGCCTGTACGGCATCGCCGCCGCCCGAGCCCTGCGCGCGTTGACCATGTGGATCGCCGGCATGCCGATGGTCTACCATGATTCCGACCGCGGCGATGGCCCGTTCCTGCAGCGCGCGATCGCCGTCCGGCGGGCACTGACTGAACTCCGCCGTGGCGAGGCGGACTACCTGGCGGTCGAGACCGATCCTCCGTACGTCTTCGCCTGTCTGCGGCGAGCCGGTGAAGACGCGTCGATCGTCCTCGTGAACCTGAGCGCCGAGGCCGCGACCGTCCGATGCGCTGTTCCCTCAGGCAAGCTGCCGGGCCCCCTGCACGGGGAGGCGGTTCTGTGGGATGCGATGAGCGGCGAGGGTGCCGGCCCCCTGGAGGCGGTCCCCGGCTCGCTCTCGTTTTCCCGGGCGATGCGGCCCTGGGAGGCGACGGTCCTCGCGATCCGGCCGGCGGGAGAGGCGGCCCCCCTCCCCCCGCCCCTAGAGCAGGAAGCCGCGCGGGCCGAGGCTCCGGCGGACGGGCTCCCCCACGTTTCGGTCGAAGCACAGACCGTGACCGTCACCGGTACGTCGTACGTCATGGTGCTCGACGCGAAGACGGGGCTGCTGAGGTCCTGGGGCCGGGCCGACGGGTCCGTTCTGCTCGACCATAGCGACGTGCTCCTCGGCGTGACCGGCGTCGCCGACGCGGAGTTCGAGCGTGAGCTGGGGGAGGACGGCAGCGTGCTGCGCTGGATCGCCGACCTGGAGGGCCGGGGCGGGATCGAGTTGACCTACCGCTGCCGGCAGGACGGTGTGCATCTCGATGCCCTGCTGACCGACGAGACGCCGGGCGGGCGCGCGGGTCTGATCTTCCGGGCGCCCAACGCGTTCCGATACCGGATCGGCACGGCGGAGGGGATACTCGACGATTGGTTCTCGCCGCGCCACAGCGCGGGACGGCCGGGCGATGGAGGCGGCATCTACTACCGGCGCCAAGGCAACGAAGTGATCTGGGAGGCACGCCGGCAGCCGCTCAGCC
>LJUE01000091.1 GCA_001303885.1 Planctomycetes bacterium SM23_32
TACCCCGCCGAGATGGGCGAGAAGGACGCTGAGCTCGAGGCCGAGCTCTATGGCGACGAGGTAGACCTGGGCGACCTCGAGGAGGAAGAGCCGGAGCAGGAGTAGGCGCTCCGTCCTTCACGCGGCGCGGGGTGGACCGGCCGCCTCGGCGATGGCCTCGAACTGCGCTGTGCTCAGCTCGCCGGGGCGCATCCGGCCGTCCAGTCGCAGCCCTTCCAGCACCCGGTCGGCCGTTTCCGGGTGCCATCCCGCCCGCAGCGCGTTCGCCAGCGTCTTGCGCCGCGCGGAGAACAGCCTGCCGACCGTTGCGGTGAACGCGTCGTAGTGCGCCGTACGGCGCTGGCCGGGGCGGCGCACTATCCTGACCAGCGTCGAGGTCACTTCGGGCGGCGGCCAGAATGCCCCCCGCCGCAGGCTGAAGAGCTTCTCGACGGTCGCCCAGTAGTCAACGCACACGGTCAGCGGGCCATAGTCCCTGGTGCCGGGCTCGGCCGTCAGGCGGTCGGCCACCTCCTTCTGCACCATCAGGCACATCTCGCCCACGGGCAGCTCCCACTCGAGCAGGTTCACGATGGCCGGGGAGCTGATGCTATAGGGCAGGTTGCTGACGACCTTGAGGGGCGCTTCCCCGCCTGCCAGCGCATCGCGCACGGCATCGCTCACGGGCGGGCTGACCGCGTGCTTGCCGGCCAGGAAGTCGCAGCAAAGCAGTGTGACGTTGGCCACGCCGCACAGGCGGTCCGAGGCCACCGACGCCAGGCCGCTGTCAACCTCCACGGTGACGACCTGCGCCGCGCGGGCGGCCAGGCGCTCGGTGAGGCGACTCAGGCCCGTGCCGATCTCAAGCACCACGTCACGGGCATCCAGCCTTGCCGCCTCGACGACGCGGTCCAGGTCGCGGGCGGCGACCAGGAAGTTCTGCCCCCGCGCGCGGTGGGGGCGCAGGCCGTGCCGCCGCAGGATCTCCCGAGGGTGCGGTGGCGTAGCGGCGGCGCCTTCAGCGGGCATGGCATCTCCCCCCCCGAGCGGGAGGAACTCAGACGTCTTGCGCGAGGGCCTCCTCGGCGACCGTGCCCTCGGCTACCCTCGTGACCGGCCCCGTCATCGTGATGGCGAAGTCGTCGGCGACGGTAATGTCCAGCCGCCCTCCCGGCATGTGGACGGCCACCCGGCGATCGCACTGGCCCAACCTGCGCGCGACCGCCGCCGCCGCGCTGGCGCTGCTGCCCGAGGCGAGCGTGTAGCCGGCGCCCCGCTCCCATATCTCGATCCGGATGCTGGCCGGATCGAGCACCTGCATGAACTGGACGTTGGTGCGGTTGGGGAAACGCGGGTCGGTTTCGATGTGCGGCCCCAGCGCGCGGGCCTCCTCGGCCGAGACCTCGGCCCGGGGGATCACGCAATGCGGGTTGCCCACCGTTGCCGCGCAGAAGGTGAGGACCTGTCCGCAGACCTCGATCTCCTCGTTGATGACTTCGCGCGGGGGCCCCCCGACGGGGATGTCCGCGCTGTGGAAGCTCACGCGCCCCATCTCGACCGTCACCTGCCGGCCGCCGTCGCTCACCCGGGAACGCACCAGGCCGCCAAGCGTCCATATCGTGAACTCGTCCTCGCCCACACGGCCCGTGTCGAAGAGCCACCGGGAGAAGATGCGCAGCCCGTTGCCGCTCTTCTCGGCTTCGCTGCCATCGGGGTTGTAGATGCGCACGCCGAACTCGGCCTCCTCGGCCGGCAGCGGCCCGAGCAATATGCCGTCCGAGCCGACGCCGTAGTTGCGGTGGCAGATAACGCGGACGCGCGCCGGCTCCATCGTCTCGCCCGCCTCGGCGGCGTCCAGCACGACGTAGTCGTTGCCGAGCCCGTGGTATTTCCAGAACCGCAAGGGCATGGCCGACACCCCCAGCGTTCGCGGTCTCAGTGCAGGAACCACCGCATCCCCGAGTGGATCATCACCATGCCGTACTGGTCGGCGGCGGCCGTCACGTCCTCGTCGCGCAGGGAGCCGCCGGCCTGGAGCACGTACTGCACGTTGGTGCGGCTTGCCCGGTCCACCGTGTCGCGGAACGGGATGAACGCGTCGGAGCTGAGGCAGATGCCGTCGAAGCCGAAGACCCACTCCTGGCGCTCATCGGGCGTGATCGGCTCCGGGGCCTCCTCCAGTTGGGCCAGGGTCGCCGTCCGCTCGGCCTCGGACAGCTCGTCCCAGAGCAGGAACTGGTCAACCACGTTCGTCCTCTCCGGGCGGCCGAGCCCTTCCCTGAACCGCAGCCCCAGCGCCTTCGGGTGCTGTTGGAGCAGCCATTTCTCCGCCTTGCCGCAGGCCAGCCGCGTGCAGTGCACGCGCGACTGCTGCCCCGCGCCCATCCCGATCACCTGGCCCTGGTAGGCGAGCCCGATCGAGTTCGACTGCGTGTACTTCAGCGCGATCGTGGCGACGATGAGCGTCCGGATGACGTCGTCCGGCACGTCCTTCCTTTGCGAGACGACGTCCTTGATGATGTCGGGGCCGATGCGGGCTGTGTTCCTGTCCTGCTCCAGCCGGAAGCCGAACGCGTCCCGGTCCTCCCGCTGCGGCGGCTCGTAGCCGGGGTCAATCTCGATCACCAGGTAGCTGCCGCTCTTCTTGGCCCGGAGCAGCTCGAGCGCCTCGGGCGCGTAGCCGGGCCCGATGACGGCGTCGCTCACCTCGCGCGTGATGAGGCGGGCCAGGTCGGCGTCCACCTCGTCGCTGACGGCGGCCACGTCCCCGAACGAGCACATCCGGTCGCCGCCGCGCGCGCGGGCATAGGCGGTCGCCACCGGCGAGAGGTCGCCCTCAGGGATCATCTGGGAGCGCCGGAAAGCGTCGTTCAGGGGCGCGGCCACGGCGGCCCCGGCGGGGCTCACGTGCTTGAAGGAGGCGGCCCCCGGCAGTCCGGTGGCCTCCTTCAGTTCACGGGCCAGCTGCCAGGCCCCGAGCGCGTCGAGCATGTTGATGTAGCCAGGGGCGCCGTTGAGCACGCGCAGCGGCGCGGCATCGTCTATCACAAGACGGGCGAATCGCTGATGCGGGTTACAGCCGTATCGAAGGGGCATCTCCATTGCGCGTTCTGTCTCCCGTCGCAGGTCAAGGACACGGCGGAAGAACAACCGGGACGGGGAGTATACCGGTGGTCGGGCCGCCCGTCAAACGGGGCGGCGCGGCGCCGACTGCCCCTGACCGGCCCGCCCCCCGTGGGAGTCCAGCATCTGGGCGATCTGCCGTCCCGTTTCCCCGAGCCGCTCCATGCCGAACCAACCGGCGCTGCCCCGGTTCCGGTTGGCCTCAGGATGCGCGGCCCTGCCGAAAGCGCTACAGTATGCTCTCGGTGTGGCCGGTTACTCATGCGCATGGCTGGTTCTGCCACCTGGGGGAGCATCGGCTTCCTCATTTTGAGCCATGCTCTACTTCTCAGCAACGGACCATGTGCGGAGCGATTATTCGGCGCAAGACCGCATCCGACGTGGACGCGATCACGGCGATAGCCGATCTTCTTCCCGAGTGGTTCACGCAGAGCGCCCGGAGGGAGATACCGGTCGACGCGAGCGTCCAAGACGGGTTCGTCGCCGTCCTGGAGGACCGCACCGTGGGCTTCATTCTCTTCCTTGTATGGGAAGCCGTCGCGCACATATCCTGGCTTGGTGTGCATCCCGAGCATCAACGCCGAGGCATAGGCAAACGCCTGGTTGAGCACGTCGAGGGTCTCCTGAGGCCGAGTGGCGTGGAGGCGTTGGAGGTTAAGACGCTGAGCGACACGGTGGAATACGAGCCCTACGAGAGGACGCGTGCCTTCTACCAGGCTGCCGGATTCGAGCCGTGTAAGCGGGTGCGCCACGACAATCCCGAGTGCCCTGAAAGCCTGCATCTGCGCAAGGACCTCTGATAATGGCTGCCAGCCATGGATGATCTCACGGTACGGAAAGCCACGCCGGGCGACAGCGAGTTCGCATACCTTACCAAGCGGGCTGCCTTCAGGGAGTATGTGGAGGAAGTGTGGGGGTGGGATGAGGAGGCGCAACGCAGACTGCATGAACAGCGTTTCACGGCGCAGGAGTGCCGGGTCATCAACCTGGCGGGCATCGACGTTGGCATCATGGCGGTGGCCCTCGGCCCCGACTGCGTGGAAGTGAACCAGTTGTTCCTGCTTCCCGAGCACCAGGGCCAGGGCATCGGTCGGAAGTGCATGTTGCTCGTGATCGACGAAGCCCGCCAGTTGGGCCTACCCATTCGTCTCCGTGTATTGAAGGTCAACCCACGCGCACTGACGTTCTACCAGCGCCTGGGATTCGTGCGAACAGGTGAGACGGACACGCATGTTCTGATGGAAAGGGCGTGACACGTTGCAGTGGAGTTGTTCCCCTGGACATCGTGCCTCCTACCGCTCGCCAGGCCCAGCAGCCGGCGGCAAGGCTCGGCCGGGCTCAGAGCTGCCAGCCCTGCTTCTTGACCCGCTCGAACAGTCCGCGCGGCGCCGCTCCGCCCGGAGGGCCTTGAGCACCTGGATGACGGAGTCCCTGTCCACGATGCAGACCGAGATGTCGGCGTTCTGCGTCTTCAGGTCAGACGGCTCGACGGTGGCCAGAACGCCGCGCAGGCCGGTTCCCGCCGCCAAAAGGTCGCGCAGGAGCTTCGACTGGCTCGCATGGTGCAGGTAGCGGCGCAGCTGCGCCACGTGCTCCCGGCGGACGCGGTCGCGTTTCAGCTCCACCAGGATCACCTCGTCCGCTTGCGGGTCCAGGAAGACCATGTCCACGAAGTTGCGCTCTCCCTCCTCGGTGAAGACGTAGTGCTGGCGGGCCAGCAGCGTGACGGGCCGCCCGAACAGCAGTTCGGGGCAGACCTGGAGGGCGTCCTCCAGGTTCCGTTCGGTGTCCACCGCCTCGTAGTCGGCACCGAGGACCTCGCGGATCAGCCGCGCCTTCCGGGCGCCGATGCCGCGCACGGCCCGCAGCTCCTGCTCGCCGGCGGTGACGATGGCGGCGACGCTGCCGAAATGCTGGAGCATGTCGCGGGCCGCCACCATGCCGCACCCGGGCAGCATCTCGACGACGCGGCGCTGCATGTCGGCCAGGTCCGTCGCCTTGCGCTTGGGGATGAGTGAGATCTCCGGGATGCCGACCTGCTCCTGGCGGGCCATCATGGCGATCAGCGCGGCCGTCTCCTCCACGTTCGGCGTGGCCAGCACGCTCACGCCGTACTGGATGATCATGGCCGTCAGCGCCCCGCGCACCGCCTGGGGGTCGAACGCGGAGTACTCGTAGTTCACCTCGCCTTCAACCACGAGGACGGGGATGCGGAAATGCTCGCGCAGGTAGATGGCGCTCGTGAAGAGCGTTTTGTCCGTGATGCCGCGCAGGAAGCTGCTGCCCGTGCGGCGCTCCACGGCCAGACGCTTGCTGAGCACGTAGCGGTCAACGTTCCCCTCGTCTTCGGCGACGGGAATGACGCGGATGCCCATCTCGGCCAGCATGCGGGCCGGCTTGCCCCGGGGCTTCGTAGCCGAGATGCTCACGGCCGAAAGGTCCACGCTCATGGCGGCGCCTGCCCTCCCGAGCGGCGGGCGGGCAGGGGCACCTCCAGTCCGACGCAGGCCGGCACGTCCGCCTGGCCGCCGATGGCCCAGACCGCCCCGTTGCGCAGGTCGCCGACCGTCGTGCAATAGAGGAACGCCTCCTGCTCCGTGCAGCCGGTCAGCCGCGCCAGGACCTTCGACGCGTCCCGCGCCGCCAGGTCGCGCGCCTCGGCGAACGTCGGGCGGCTGGCGATGCACACGAAGGATGAGTCCTTCAGCACCATCGGTCGCTCGGGCAGGAACGTGTCGTCCCTGGCGATGCGCAGCGTCACCTCGCCCGCGCACTCGGCCCCGAGCCCGAGCACCTCGCCGTCGCCCTGGGCGGCGTGCAGGTCGCCGAGCACCAGCAGCCCGCCGTCCCGCTGCGCGCGGAGGTGCAGCGTGTTGCCCGCGCAGACGTCCTTGAAGTCCATGTTGCCGCCGTTGTCCCAGGGGTTGGGGCAGGGCCCGGCCGGCATCACGTAGATGTCGCCGATCATCATCCGCACCGGCGCGGTCAGCCCGCCGGGGAAGTGGACCTGCCCGCCCTCTATCTTCAGGAAGGACGCCACGTCGGGGTCCTCCCACCAGCCGCCGCTGGCGTGGCCCTCGGGGCGGATGTCCTCGACATGGACCGCCATCACGTCACCTGCGGCGATACCCTCGACATGGATCGGCCCCGTCTCCTCGCGCTCCCGGTAGACCTCCGGGTTGGCGTCGGACGGCGCGCGGATGACGGGCGTGCGGAAGTTGACCGTCTCGACCACGAAGCGCTCGCCGAGCCGCACCGTCGCGACCGGCTCCAGACAGGCGTTGCGCTTGCCCACCGGCACGGTGTGATCGCGCGTCACGCGCTGCATGGCCGCCTCGGCCTCCCTTCAGTCCGCGAGCCAGGTAGCGAGGTCCTGCCAGGGGACGCGGGGGCGGGCGTCGGGCGCTTCGTCCGCGTAGCCGAGCGAGACGGCCGCCACCATCTGGTCGCTCCGGCCGAGCCACTCCCGCAGTTCGTCGTAGGCGTAGAAGACGTCGCAGATCCACAGGCTCCCCAGCCCTAGCTCGTGCGCGGCCAGAAGCATGGTCTGGATGGCGCCGCCGATGGACTGATAGTCGACCGGGAACATCGGCGACTCGCCGGCCTCGTCCGTCTGCTCGGCGTTGAAGACGAAGACGGTGACCGGCGCCTGCTCCATGATGCGCGCCGTGTTCTCGCTGCTGCCCAGGTCCACGCCGGCCTGGCGGGCCTTCTCGATGCCGGAGCGCATGACGCGCACCATCTCGGCGCGCTTCTGCGGCCCCTCCACGACGACGAAGCGCCAGGGCTGGCGGTTCTTGCCGGAGGGGGCCTGGGTGGTGGCATCGAGTACCTGCTCAATCAACTGGCGCGGCACGGGCCTGTCCCTGAACCGGCGGATGCTGCGCCGTCCGTAGATCGCTTCCAGCGTGTTCATGTGAGTATCCTCGGGGAATGGCGGCCCGTCGGGGCGCCAGCGCCCTCGGCGGACGCGCGGCGTCATTGCGGCACCAGTGCGTCCAGGAAGCCCATCTTCTTGAGCGTGCGCAGGATAATCAGCGACGACGCGCCGCGCGGCGGGGAGACGGAGTTGCCGACCGCGCTCTCCTGCCAGAGGCCGTCTGCTTGCTGCTCACGGATCAGCAGCGGGACGGAGCGGAGCACAAGGAACGCCGCCAGCGGGCACGTGACCCGTGCCAGGATGCAGAACATGGTAGACAGGCAGGACTCGCCCCACGTTCCGTCCTCGCTCTGGTACCACGTGCACGCCAGGGCCGTGTTGACCTCCTCGGTGGAGCCGGGGAACGTCGGGTGGAACGTAAGCGCGCGCCTCACCACCATCGCGCACTCGCCCGTGCTGTAGTAGTGCCGCACGAGCAGCGCTCCGCCACGTCCCACGCTGATGGCCGACCGCCTCTCGCCGTCGCAGACGAAGCGGGCCACGTCGTCCGGGCCGGCGAACCAGTCCAGGCCGTGCTCGCGGTTGGCGGACCAGACGGGGAACCGACTCAGGTCCACCGGCTCGCCGCAGTCCTCGACGTAGTTGCGCGCTCTGGTGTCGAAGTAGCCGCACCCGCACCAGCCGTGGCCCCCGCTCATGGCCAGCAGCGTGTTGATCGCCCTCACCGCACGGGGGTCTTCGTGGCGCCCCCAGCGGAGCAGGGCTTCCAGGGCGATGCCCGAGGCCCACGTCAGACGTAGTTCGCAGGGCACGGCGGCGATGCTGGACAGCGGGTCGCGGTGCGCGAGGTACTGGCGTGCCTCGCGGTCCGTGGTGCTCCGGTGGGGTCGGGCGGAGCCGCCGCGCGGCTGTCTTGCCTTCCAGGCGCTGAACCGCTCCGCCAGCTTAGGCGTGAGCATGAACAGGCCCGGGAA